>JAIXPL010000085.1 GCA_027486255.1 Comamonadaceae bacterium | reverse complement strand
TCATACATGATGGTGGCCATGCCGGCGATCAGCGGGCCGTAGATGATGTAGCTGTGGCCCACCACCCAGCCAATGTCGCTGGTGGAGAAGAAAGTCTCACCGGCACGGCCATCAAAGATGTGCTTCATCGAAGCGGCCAGGGCCACGGTGTAGCCACCGGTGTCGCGCTGCACGCCCTTGGGCTTGCCGGTGGTGCCGCTGGTGTAGATGGTGTAGCTGATGTCGGTGCTGTCCATCACCTCGCAGGGCACCTGGGCGTTCAGGTGCTGGGCGCGCAGGTCAGCCCAGAGGTGGTCGCGGCCGGCCACCAGGTCCATGGCGGCGAGCTTGCGGTCGGCAAGGACCACGGCCGAGGGCTTGTGGGCCGACAGGCGAATGGCCTCGTCCAGCAGCGGCTTGTACGGGATGCCCTTGCCGCCGCGCGAGCCCCCGTCGGCACTCACAATGACCTTGGGCTCGGCGTCCTCGATGCGCGAGGCGAGCGACCCGCTGGCAAAGCCGCCGAACACCACGCAATGAATGGCGCCGATGCGGGCGCAGGCCAGCATGGCAAAGCAGGCCTCGGCGATCATGGGCATGTAGATCAGCACACGGTCGCCCTTTTGCACACCCAGGGCCCGCAGGCTGGCGGCCATGCTCTGCACCTCCTGGTGCAGTTCGGCAAAGCTGTAGACCTTCTCGGTGCAGGTCTCGGTGGAGACGGCGATCAGCGCGGGCTGGCTGGCGCGGGCCTGGAGGTGCCGGTCCACCGCGTTGTGGCACAGGTTGGTGGTGCCACCCTCAAACCACTTCGCAAAGGGCGGGTTGTCCCAGTTGCACATGCGCTGGGGCGGGGTGAACCAGTCAATGAGCTTGGCCTGCTCGGCCCAGAACACCTCGGGCTGCTCGACTGATTGGCGGTGGAATTCGGCGTAGCTCAGGCCTGCGGGCGCTTGACTCATGGGGGGCTCCAGGGTTCGATGCAGAAAAGGCTGACAACTTCAAATCTTGACGACCACACGGCCGCGGACCTTGCCATCCATCAAGGCCTGTGCATATTCGGGGACCTGGGCCAGGGAAATCTCGGTGACCATGGACTCCAGCTTGGCGGGCTCCAGGTCGCGCGCCAGGCGCGCCCAGGCCTGCTGGCGGCGCGCCAGTGGCGCCATCACGCTGTCCACGCCAGCGAGCGTGACGCCGCGCAGGATGAAGGGCATCACCGATGAGGTGAAATCGCCGCCCTGGGCCAGGCCGCAGGCCGCGACCACGCCGCCGTACTGGGTCTGGGCGCAGGCGTTGGCCAGGGTGTGCGAACCCAGCGTGTCCACCACAGCTGCCCAGCGCTCCTTCTGCAAGGGCTTGCCGGGGGCGGCGAGGCTGGCGCGGTCGATGATGCTGCTGGCGCCCAGGGCCCGCAGGTAGGCCTCTTCGCTGGCCTTGCCGGTGGATGCCACCACGGTATAGCCCAGGCGGCTGAGCAGGGCCACGGCGGTGCTGCCCACGCCGCCGGTGGCACCAGTCACCAGCACCTCGCCCTGACCGGGCTGCAGGCCCCGCTCTTCCAGGGCCATGACGCAGAGCATGGCGGTGTAGCCGGCGGTACCGATGGCCATGGCCTGGCGCGCCGTGAAGGCCTCAGGCAGGCGCACCAGCCAGCGGCCCTCCAGGCTGGCCCGCTCGGCCAGCAAGCCCCAGCGCGTCTCGCCCAGGCCCCAGCCGTTGTGAATGAAGTGGTCTCCGGGCTTCCAGTCGGGATGGCTGGACGACAGCACCGTGCCCGCCCCGTCAATGCCGGCCACCATGGGCCACTGGCGCACCACCGGGCCCCGGTTGGTGATGGCCAGACCGTCTTTGTAGTTGAGGGTGGAGTAGGCCACCTGCACCTGCACATCGCCCGGTGGCAGGCTGGCTTCTTCCAGCGACTGCACGCCTGCGGAAAATGTGCCGTCAGTCTTTTGAAGCAACAGGGCTTTGAACATGCTTGTCTCCTGCCGGCCGCATGCAGGGCGGCCAAAGCAAATGAAGGGGGAGGTTCAGCAGCGACCCGAGGGCGCCGCCGCTCAGATCCGGAAGCCGGATCGGCCGACGAGCTGAATTCTTAATTATTGATGACTGGCTTGCCAGAGTCTGACGAAGCCATGAAATCAACCACCCCTGCCTGGGCGGGCTCAGTCCTGCGGGTAAATCTTCAGGTGCAGCGGCCGCCAACGGGCGTAGAGCCAAAGGCCCAGCACCGTGAAGGTGCCCATCATGGCCGTAAAACTCAGCGCCACCCAGAGCCCCGCCATCAGGCCCACCACCACCCCGGCGGGGCCGGATACGGGCATGCCCTCCCAGCTGACGGTGTCAAACCCAATCCAGGCCATCACCCCCATGATCAGGCCCAAGGGCAGCATGGAGGTCATGAGGCCAATGAAGATGAGCTTGTAGACGGAGCCCGCGCTCAGGCGGCGGATGGTCAGGGGCGTGAACATGGTGGTCGTTCCGGGGCTGTAAGGGAGCGGGAGATGAGGTCGCATTGTGACGGCTTGGCCGCAGCCCGGCCGGACCCCGGACGGTCGGGCACTGACGGCCGTGTTAAGAACTTAAAATCATGGGTTTAGCGGAGGTTCAGTGATTCGTCTTGACAGCCTGGCTGGCCAGCCATCGAAGGGCCGCGCATGAAGGTCCTGGTCACGGGAGCAGCCGGCTTCATTGGCATGCACACGGCGCTGCGCCTGCTGGCCCAGGGCCACGAGGTGGTCGGCCTGGACAACGTCAACGATTACTACGAGGTCAGCCTCAAGCGCGCGCGTCTGGCCGAACTGGCCCGCCACTCGGGCTTTCGCTTCAACGAGTTCGGCATCGAACAAGCCCCTGAACTCATGGCCCTCTTTGAGCGGGAGCGTCCCCAGAGCGTGGTGCACCTGGCCGCCCAGGCCGGGGTGCGTTACTCCCTGAGCAACCCGCGGGCCTACGCGGATTCGAACCTGCTGGGCTTTTCGAACATGCTCGAAGCCTGTCGCCACCACGGCGTGGAACACCTGGTCTACGCCAGCAGCTCCAGCGTGTACGGGGGCAACACAGAGTTGCCCTTCAGCGAGAACCAGGCCGTGGACCACCCCATCAGCCTGTATGCCGCCACCAAGAAGGCCAATGAGCTGATGGCGCACGCCTACAGCCACCTCTTTGGCCTGCCCACCACGGGGGTGCGCCTGTTTACGGTCTATGGCCCCTGGGGTCGGCCCGACATGGCGCCCTTCAAATTCGCACGGGCCATCCTGCGCGGCGAGGAGATCGAGGTTTACAACGAAGGCAAGAGCCTGCGCGACTTCACCTTCATCGACGATGCGGTCGAGTCCATCACACGCCTGTTGCACAAACTGCCCGAGGCCGGGCATGGCCCGGGCCTGGGCAGCGAGCTGGGCCCCTACCGCGTCTTCAACGTCGGCAACGGCCAGCCGGTGGTGCTGAGCGACTTCATCGACGCGATGGAGCGCAGCCTGGGTCGACCCGCCCGCCGCAAGCTCCTGCCGCTGCAACCCGGGGACATGAGCGCCACCGCCTGCGATGCCACCGCCTTGCAGGCCTGGACCGGCTTTGCCCCCGCCACCCCCATGACCCAGGGCGTGCAACGCTTTGCCGACTGGTTCATTCAACACTACCCCAACCCATGAAGATCTCTATTTTTGGCACCGGCTATGTCGGTCTTGTCACCGGCGCCTGCCTCGCGGATGTGGGCCACAAGGTGCTGTGCATGGACCTCGACCAGGGCAAGATCGACCGCCTCAAGCAAGGCCAGATACCGATCTGGGAGCCGGGCCTGGAAGCCGTGGTCGCGCGCAACATCGCCGAAGGCCGGCTGTCCTTCACCACCGAGGCGGCCGAGGCCGTGGCCCATGCCGACCTCCAGTTCATCGCCGTCGGCACGCCCCCCGGCGAGGACGGCTCGGCCGACCTGCAATACGTGCTGGCGGTGGCTCAGAGCATCGCGCGCCACATGGGGGGCTACAAGCTCATCGTCAACAAGTCCACCGTGCCCGTGGGCACGGCCGACAAGGTGCGCGAGCGCGTGCAGCAAGTGCTGGCCGGGCGCGAACAGGCCCTGCCCTTCGAGGTGGTGTCCAACCCTGAATTTCTCAAGGAAGGCTCGGCCGTGGCCGACTTCCAGAAGCCCGACCGCATCATCGTGGGCGCCGAGACCGAGCGGGCGCGCGGGCTCATGCAGGAGCTCTATGAGCCCTTCAACCGCAACCACCAGCGCACGCTGTTCATGGACATCAGAAGCGCCGAGCTGACCAAGTACGCGTCGAACGCCATGCTGGCCGCGCGCATCAGCTTCATGAATGAGCTGGCCAATTTGGCCGAGCTGCTGGGCGCCGACATCGAGGAAGTGCGTCGCGGCATGGGGGCCGATCCGCGCATCGGCTACCAGTTCATCTACCCCGGCTGCGGCTATGGCGGCAGCTGCTTTCCGAAAGACGTGCGGGCCTTGGAACGCATGGCGCACGAGCAAGGCTACGAGGCCCAGATGATGGCCTCCATCGAGGCCATCAACCTGCGCCAAAAGCAGCGCCTGTTTGAGAAGCTCGCCACTCAACTGGGCGGGGCCGGGCAGCTGCGCGGCCAGACCATCGCCCTGTGGGGCCTGGCCTTCAAGCCCAATACCGATGACATGCGCGAGGCCCCCAGCCGCACGCTCATGGAGGCCCTCTGGCAGGCTGGTGCCAAGGTGCAGGCTTTCGACCCGGTGGCCATGGACGAGACGCGCAAGATCTACGGCGAACGCGCCGATCTGGTGCTGTCGCCCGACAAGTACGCCGCGCTCCAGGGCGCGCAGGCCCTGGTGATCTGCACCGAGTGGCAACAGTTCCGCGCGCCTGACTTCGAGGAAATGGCCTCGCGACTGAACACCCGCACCATCGTTGACGGTCGCAACCTCTATGCGCCCGAGAAGCTCAAGGCCGAAGGCTGGACCTACCTGTCCATCGGCCGGGCCTGAAAGACAGCGCATGACCCAAGCCATGCCGGACCCCGCCGACCCACCGGCTTCTGCAGCGGCTCGGCTCAAGCGAGCAGCCCGCGTGCTGCTGCCGGTGGTGCTCTTGTGGCTGGCCTGGGAATGGCTGCTCCAGCATGCCGATCTCGCGCACCTGGCACAGCAGGCCAGCCGCACACCCGCCTGGGCCTGGGCCGCTGCGGGCGCTGCGCTGCTGGCCGGACACAGCCTGCGCGCCCTTCGCCTGCAGCATGAATGGCGCCATGTGCGGCACCTGGGCCTGGCCGCCTGCCTGCGCCTGGTGCTCACTCACAACGCAGCCGTCATCCTCATGCCGCTGCGCTCGGGCGAAGCGGGCTACCTGTGGCTGGTGCAGCGCCACTGGGGCGTGGGCTGGCGCGCCGCCGGCTTGAGCCTCTTGCGCTGGCGCCTGCAAGATGCCGCCGTGCTGATGCTGCTGGCCGTACTGCTCCTGCTGCCCTGGACGCTGGCCGGGCGTGTGCTGCTGGTGCTCTGCGCCATCACGCTCATCGCCATCCTGCAAAAGCCCGTGTTGACCTGGCTGGCGCAGCGCGCACCCGGCCTGGCTGGAACGACGGGCCCGGTTAACCCTGTAGCCCCTGAAGGACGGCTGGGCAGTGGCTGGCTGGCCAGCGCCGGCAACTGGAGCCTGAAGGTGCTGGCCTTGGGCGGGCTACTCATGCTCCTGGCCGACATGCCGCCCGAGGCCGCCTGGCGCGCCGCGCTTGGTGGGGAACTGGCCGGCGTACAGCCGCTCCAAGGCCCTGCGGGGCTGGGCACCTATGAGGCCGGCGTGTGGTTGGCCAGCATGGCCCCGGCCGACCGACAATCGAGCGTGGTGGCCGCAGCCCTGGCCGTCCACGCTTTTAGCCTGCTGGTGGCCCTGGGTGCCGCTGCCCTGGCGCAGCTGATCCCCACCCCTTCCTTGCCCCCTCCTGAACGAGAGCCTGCACGATGAGCGTTGTCTCCCCGCCCCAGTCCACTTTGCCGCTGGACACCAGCCTGTCCCCAGCACAGGCGAGCGCCCTGCCGCCGCACCGGGTGTCGGTGGTGGTGCCCATGTACAACGAAGCGGGCAATGCGGTGCCCATGATCGATGCGGTGCAGGCCGCGCTCGAGGACTACGCCCACCCCTGGGAACTCATCGTCGTGGACGACGGCAGCACCGACGGCACGGGCGCGGCCTTGCGCCGCCACGCCCAGCAGGTCGGCCGCCACGTGCGCGTGATCGAGCTGGCACGCAACTTCCGCCAGACAGCGGCCATGCAGGCCGGCATCGACGCGGCGCGCGGCGACGTGATCGTGACCATGGACGGTGACCTGCAAAACGACCCGCGGGACATTCCACGCATGGTGGCGCGCCTGCTCAACGAAGACCTGGACCTGGTGGCCGGCTGGCGCCAAAAACGCCAGGACGGCTTTTTCCTGCGCAAGGTGCCCTCGCGCATCGCCAACCGGCTGATCCGCAAGGTCAGCGGCCTGGCCTTCCAGGACCTGGGCTGCAGCCTCAAGGTCTTCCGCGCCCCCGTGCTCAAGCAGATTCGCCTCTATGGCGAAATGCACCGTTTCATCCCGGCCTGGCTGGCCACCGTGACCAGCCCCTCGCGGATGGCCGAGGAGCCTGTCAACCACCGCGCGCGCCAGATCGGCGAATCGAAGTACGGCATCAGCCGCACCTTCCGCGTGATCGTGGACCTGCTGGCCGTGCACTTTTTCCTGCGCTTTGGCACCCGCCCCGGCCACTTCTTCGGCGGCCTGGGCCTGGCGGTGTTCTTCATCGGCAGCCTGATGCTCACCTACCTGGGCGTGCTCAAGCTGCTGGGCGAAGACATCGGCAACCGGCCCCTGCTGGCCCTGGGCTTCTTCCTGGTCATGGGGGGCTTGCAGCTCCTCACCACCGGTGTGCTGGCCGAGCTGTTGATGCGCGTCTATTACGACGGCGGCCATGCGCGGCCTTACCACACGCGGCTGGAGAGCGATGTCACGGGCAAGGACAGCTGGCATGCGTGAGCTCACCGCCAGCCCCCGGAGCTGGGCATTCACCCTGCTGCTGGCACTGGGCGCCATCTTGCTATTGCGCGTGGCCGTCATGCTGGCCAGCGGCGCGGGCCTGTACATGGACGAGGCGCAGTACTGGGACTGGTCACGGCAGCTGGCCTGGGGCTACTGGTCCAAGCCACCGGGCATCGCCGCCCTGATTGCCGCCTCCACCGCCCTGGCCGGTGACGGCGTACTGGGCGTGCGCCTGCTGAGCATGGTGTGCTGGCTGCTTGCCGCAGGTGTGCTGGGCTGGCTGGCCTGGGACATGGCCGGGCGCGATGTGGCTGGCCGCCGGGCAGGCCTGTGGGCCGCCTTGCTGCTGACAGGCACCCCCGCCTCCGGTATTTTGGGCATGTCAGCCACCACCGATGCGCCGCTCATGCTGAGCTGGGCCACGTGCATGGCCCTGAGCTGGCGCGCCCTGCGCACGCCAGCGGGCGCGAGCCCCCTGCCCTATTGGCTGCTGGCCGGCGCCTTGCTGGGCCTGGGCATGCTGAGCAAGTACACCATGGCCGCACTGGGTGCCAGCTGGGCCGTGCTTTTTCTCATGCACTGGCGCCGCCACGGACTGGGCATGGTGATGGCCGGCCTGGTGGCTCTGGCGGTGTTCAGCCCCAACCTGTTCTGGAATGCCAGCCATGGCTGGCCGACGCTGGGCCACACAGCCGAGATCACGGTGGCCGCCGCCACGCCGGCCAGCGGCAAGCTGGCCTCGGTGGCCCAATTCCTGGCGGGCCAGTTGCTCCTGCTCGGTCCGGTGGGTGTGACAGTGGGTGTGCTGCTCTGGCGGCGCCGGACCATGGCGGTCGAGCTGGCGCAGGCCCACGAGCCCAGGCACGTCAACCCCCTGAGCTTCGCCTTGATTTTTGCACTGCCCCTGCTGCTGGTGGCTTTGGCGCAGTCCATCAATGCCCGCGCCAACATGAACTGGACCGCGCCGGCCCTGCTGGGCCTGTGCCTGTGGCTGGGCCTGCTGGCCAGCCAGCGCCTGGGCCTCAAAGCCCTGTGGTGGAGTGCGCTGCTCGGCGTGGCCCTGCCGGCGGCACTGTCCCTGGCCAGCCTCTCACCCCAAGTGCGCACGCAGGCCCAGCAGGGATCGCCCCATCTGGACCTCTGGGCCCGCATGCGCGGCTGGGACAGCACGATGGCCTCGCTCCTGCCCACCGTGGCTCGGCATGCACCGTTGCCCGTGGCCGTGTCCGAACGCGGCCTGCTGGTGCAGGCCCGCTACGCCTGGCGCGGTCAAGGCCTGACCGTGGCAGCCTGGCCCGGCGAAGGACGGCCGCGCCACCATTTTGATCAGTTCGAACCCCTCTGGCAGCCTGGTCAGCGGCCTGAGGCCGTGCTGGTGCTCACAGAAAATGAGCCCACCCCCGCGATGCGCCAGGTCTTCGCCCACTGGCAGCGCTTGGACGAGGCCCAATGGGGGCGTCTGCACCTGCAGCTCTGGCGTGCCAGCGCCACGCCCTGAGAGCCTTGTACCCCTTACTTAACAGCCATGCAGCTTAAAACCCGTCACCAAGAGATGCTGGCCCTGGCCGTGTTCCTGGCCCTGGCCACCATCGTGGTCGAGATCTGGCCCAGGCTCGACATTGCCGTGAGTGGGTTTTTTTTCAATGGCCAGTCCTTTGTGGGTCACCAGTGGGGCTGGGCCAATCTGGTCTTCCACGGCGTGCCGCCCCTGGGCGCGTGGGTGATGGGCGTGACGGCGGTGATGGCCGTGCTGCCCTTGCTGCCCGGCCGCTGGGGCCGGCGCCTGGTCAAGCCCTGGCTGCAGCGGCGTGCCATCGTCAGCTTGCTGGTGGTGGTCTTCGGGGTGGGCCTGTTGGTGCACTCCGCCCTGAAGGACAACTGGGGACGACCACGGCCCGAAGACGTGCAGCCCTTTGGCGGCCCCAAGGTCTACCAGGCGCCTTTGCAGCCTTCTACGCAATGCGCACGCAACTGCTCCTTTGTGAGCGGCCATCCTGCCGCGGGTTTTGCGCTGATCGGCCTGGGCCTGTTCGGCACGCGCCGCACACGCTGGCGTTGGTGGGCCATTGGTACCTTCGTCGGCGCGGTGATCGGGCTGGCGCGCGTGGCGCAGGGACGCCATTTCTTTGCCGATGTGGTCTTCTGCATGCTGGCCCTGTGGCTGGTCTGCGTGCTGCTGCGCGAACTGTGGCTCAGGGCTGCCGTGGCCCAACGGGCGTTCAAGCGCCAGAAGGCACGTACCCTTCAGGCCTGAGGCAGGCGCTTACTTGATGAGCGCCTGAGCGTCCTTGAATGCAGGATGCTCAGCACTGCGCAACCACTCGAACACCACCATCTCGGTGGTCACCAGCTCAGCGCCGGCGCCGGCCAAGCGGTCAAAGGCGGCATCGCGGTTGCGCTCGGTGCGCGAGCCGCAGGCGTCGGTCACCACCCACACTTCAAACTCTTCTTCCAGCAGCTCGAGTGCCGTCTGCAGCAGGCAGACATGGGCTTCGCAACCGGCGATCACCACCGTGCTGCGGCCTTCTTCCTGGGGCGCCTGCGGCTTTTGCAGGTGGCGGGGCAGGCTGCGGGCGTTGCCGCCAGCGCTCTTGCGCACCGGTGGGCGCAGCAGCTCGACCAGGCCTTCGGCAGCGCTGAACTGCATCTTGTCCACCTGCCGCGCACCTGCGGCCGCCAGCACAGCCTGCAGCTCGGGGACCGATGCGCCGAGCTTGGCGGGGTTCTGGGCCGTGGCGAACAGCGGCACGTGCATGAGGTGGGCCAGCTGAGCCAGGCGCACCGCATTGGCCTGCACGGCAGCGGCCTCGTGGATGGCCGGCATCAGCCGCACCTGGTAGTCCACCAACACCAGCTGAGAGTCATCCACGTCCAGCAACATCTGCTTGTCTTTCATGAAGGCTTGTTGAGCGGGGCCCACGGGCGGCCCACCGAGCATGGATGCACGGCCCGGCGACTATAAGCCCTGGGTGAGCCCTGGGTGGCGGGCATCTCCAAGGCCGTGCACGCGGCCAGCAGCACAGCGGCCACTTTCTACAATGCATGCTTATTCCTCACAGGACACCACGCCTCATGATCATCGAGCGGATCTGGACGGGCAACAGCCTGCGCAACTACAACTACCTGCTGGCCTGCCCCGAGTCGGGCGAGGCCCTGGCCATTGATCCGCTGGACCACCAGAAGGTGCTGGCCACGGCCCAGGAGCGCGGTTGGGAGATCACGCAGATCCTCAACACGCACGAGCACCACGACCACATCGGCGGCAATGCAGCCGTGGTCGAGGCCACGGGCGCCAAGGTCATTGCACACCACCGCGCCGCGGGCAAGATTCCTGGCATGGACCGCGGCGTGGGCGCGGGCGACCTCATCAAGCTCGGCCGCCATATAGAGCTCGAATGCCTGGACACGCCAGGCCACACGATGTGCCACATCTGCCTGTGCGCGCATGCCGAGCAGCCAGCCCTCTTCTCGGGCGACACCCTCTTCAACGCAGGGGCGGGCAACGTGCACAACGGCGGCGACGTGAACTCCCTTTACGACACCTTCTCCCGCCAGCTCGCCCGACTGCCGGAGAACACACGGGTGTTTCCAGGCCACGACTACCTCGAGAACAACCTGAAGTTCACGCTGGCGCGCGAACCGGACAACCAGGCCGCCCAGGCGCGGCTGGCCGAGGCCGCCGACCACGACCCGGCACAGGCCCGCGTCACCACGCTGGGCGAGGAACGTCAGCACAACACCTTCATGCGCCTGGCCAGCCCCACGCTGATCGCCCTGCTGCGGCGCGAGTGTCCCGACCTGCCCGAGCAGCCGGAGCCGCAAGAGGTGTTCAGGCGGCTGCGCGAGCTGCGCAACCACTGGTAAGCCGGGGCACGCGGGCGGCGATGCCGCCTGACAGCCCGGCGGCCTCCAGGCGCACATCCGCGAGGGCCCACCCCGGGGCACACTCAAGGCCCGCCCCTGAAGGGGCTCCTCCTGGGGCACGAGCGTGTTCAAGCACATCCTCCTGGCCACCGACGGCTCCGAGGCCTCGCGCCACGCCGCACGGCTGGCCACCCGGCTGGCCCATGAACACGGGTCGCGGCTCACCGCCGTCTTCGTGATCGACCCCTACCCCTTCCTAGGCATCGGCCAGAGCAATCCGCTGGGCTTTCAGGGCTACATGGCCCAGGCGCAGGTGCAAGCAGCCCAGACCCATGCCGAGATCGAGGCGCTGTGCCGCCAGGAGGCGCGCGAGGTGAACCTGCAGTTGCGCCTGGCCGAGAACGTGACGCCGGCCGCCGGCATCGTGCAGACCGCGCAGGACGAGGGCGCCGACCTCGTGGTGATCGGCTCCCATGGCCGCAGCGGCATCGCACGCCTGATGCTGGGCAGCGTGGCCTCGCAGGTGGTGGCGCTCTCGCACGTGCCGGTGCTGGTCACGCGCTGAGTTCAGCGGCGTGCGGCCTTGAGCTCGCCGCTTTTGAAGGCCCTTGAGGCGCTCTGGTAGAACGCAATCGCCTCGTCGCGCGCCTGGGCATCGAGTACGGTGGGCGTGGACTGGCCCTGGGCATCGATTGCAAAGGTCTCCACCCGCTTTTTGGGGCCCAGCACCACCAGACGGCCTTCGGTGAGGTAGCCCAGTTCTTCGTAGTTGCTGATGAAGGCGCGGCGCTTGAAGTCGGGCCCTTGCGCGAACACCGAGGTGCCAAAGAAGGCTTCGGCACCCCGCGCACCCAACAGGCCCAGCAAGGTGGGCGGGATATCAATCTGGCTGACCAAGGAGGTATAGCGGCCAGGCTTGATCAGCTCAGGCGCGTACATCACCATGGGAATGTGGTAACCCTCGATGGGCAGCTTGCTCTTGCCGGCCGCAGAGGCGCAGTGGTCAGCCACGATGACGAACAGGGTGTCGCGGAACCAAGGCTTCTTGCGCGCCTGGTCGATGAAATGGCCGATGGCGAAGTCGGTGTACTTCACCGCGCCCTCGCGCCCGCCGGGTGAGGGAATGTCGATGCGGCCATCGGCGTAGGTGTAGGGCCGGTGGTTGCTGGTGGTCATGACATGGGCGAAAAAGCGCTTGCCCTGGCTGTGTTCCTGGTCCAGCTGCTGAACCACATGGTCAAACAGGAACTCGTCGCCCACGCCCCAGACGTTCTCAAAACCAACCGACGATTTGGGGATATCGGTGCGGTCGACCACGCGGTAGGAGTTGCCCGCGAAATAGGCGTTCATGTTGTCGAAGTAACCGTAGCCGCCGTAGAAGAAAAAGGGCTCGAAGCCTTGAGGGCGCAGCAGTTCCCCCAGTGTGGCCAGATGCTCATTACCAGGCCGGCGCACGATGGACTGACCTGGGATCGGGGGCGTGCCCAGCGAGGTCGCTTCCAGGCCGCGCACGGTGCGGGTGCCGGTGGCATACAGGCGCGTGAACAGCAGGCCCTCGCGCGCCAGCGCATCCAGGCGAGGCGTGAGGTTCTGGGTGTTGCCCATGCTGCCCACAAACTTGGCCGACAGGCTCTCCACCGTGATCAGCACGATGTGGCGCGGCGCCTGCTTCAAGGGCCCCAGGGCCTGGGCCTGGGCCTGGTCTGCAGTGTGCCGGGCTTGAACCAGGGCCTCAGCGCTTTGGCGCGCCACCCCCATGCCGGCCAGGATCTGCCGGGCCTGCGCCTGCGGCAGCGTGGCGTAGAAACGGTCGTAGTCCAGTTCGTTGCGGCGCAGGGCGGCGGCAAAAGTCATCAGGCCGTTGCCCGAGAGTTCATTGGCAAAGGCATTGCCGGAGAACTCCATCGCATCGATGTCGGCCAGCTTCCATGACAGCGTGGGCAAGAGCAGTGCCGCCAACAGCCAGACCCAACGCTGGCGACCGCGCGGCGCCGCCGCAGGGGCTGCGGCCAGGCCGCGGTGGGCGGCCCAGGTCAGGGCCAGGGCCAGCACGCCGATGCCGGCGAACAGCAGGCCCAGGGGGTAGGACTCACGCAGGTTGCCGATGACCTCGTGCGTGTAGATCAGGTAATCCACCGCAATGAAGTTCAGGCGCGTGGAGAACTCCAGCCAGAACGTGAATTCCGACAGCGCCAGGAAAAGCAGGACGCAGGCATTGAGCCAGAACAGCGCCGGGCGCAACCAGCGTGCGGCGCGGGTACTGCGCCAGCGGGCAGGTACCAGGGCGGCCCATGCCAGCGCGGGGGCCAGCAGCCAGGCCAGCACCAGCAAGTCAAAGAGCAGGCCGCGCAGGAAAAGGCCAGGCCATAGGCCGGCGGGCACAGATGAAAAATCGGACAGCCCCAGCAGCAGCAGGCGCGTGAGCAGCGCCAAACCCATGAACAAGGCGGCGTGATGAAAGAACGGCGTGCGGCGGATGCCCTGTGCCACAGCCTGTGACCAACCCATGTACGACCCCGGAACGATGAATGCCAAGCTGAACGCCGCGCCTTGAGCTCGGCATGTCAGTGCGTTGTGTTCACCATTGTCCAGCCCTTGGCCCCCGAAAGAGGCCATGGCCGAGGCACACGCAAGGGCTTGCCCCCGACTTCAGGCAGGCTTCAGGCCAGCGCTTTTCAGGCCAAGGCTTTTGCCAGGCGTTTGACGCCTTCCTCAATGCGCGCCACGTCCGCCGTGGCAAAGCTCAGGCGAAAGCTCGCAGGGTCCGGGTCGGCCGCATAAAAAGGTGCGCCGGGCACAAAGGCCACGCCCTGCTCGATGGCCCGCTTGGCGAACTCGGAGGCATCGCGGGTCTTGCCGCCCGCGCCGGTCAGGCGCGCCCAGAAGAACAGGCCGCCCTCGGGCTGCGTGAAGTCCACCGCCTCGCCCAACTCGCGCCTGAGCGCCTGCCCCATGGCCTGAGCACGCTCGGCGTAGACACTGCGCACCTGGGCCAGAGTCTGGGGCATGCGGCCGGCCTGCAGGTAGCGGGCGGCCGTGGCCTGGGCGAAGGTGCTGGTGTGGGCGTCGCTGAACTGCTTGCACATGGTGGCGCGGGCGAGCAGCTCGGGATGGGCCAGCAACCAACCTACGCGCAGGCCCGGGCTGAGCACCTTAGATAGGCTGCCGCAATAGGCCAGCCAGTCGCGGCTGCCCGGCACCTCGGTCGAGAGGGCCAGCAGGCTGGGCGGCGGCGGTGCGCCGAAGTAGAGGTCGCCATAGGGATCGTCCTCGACCACCAGCACCTGGTGGCGGGCGGCCAGCGCCAGCACTTTGCGGCGGCGCTCCAGGCTGAGCAGGCCACCGCTGGGGTTGCCGAAGGTGGGAATCAGGTACACCAGCTTGGGCCGGTGCTCCACGATCAGCTGCTCCAGGCGATCGACCTGCACGCCCTGCGCATCCAACGGGGCGCTGAGCACCTGCGCGCCATAGAGGCGGAAACACTGAATGGTGGCCAGGAAGGTGGGGCCTTCGACAATGACCTTGTCGCCCGCATCGATCATGACCTTGGCCAAGAGGTCCAGCGCCTGTTGGCTGCCGGTGGTCACGATCAGGCCTTCGGGGCTGCAACTGATGCCCTTGTCGCCCATGAAGCGGGCCAGTTCTGCGCGCAAGGGGCCATAGCCCTCGGTGGCACCGTACTGCAGCGCGGCGCCCGGCTCCTGCGCCAGCGCCTCGTCCACGGCCGACTGGATGCCAGCGACATCAAACATGGCGCTGTCAGGAAAGCCGCCGGCAAAGCTGATGATGCCGGGCTTGCCCAGCAGCTTGAACAGCTCGCGGATGGCGGAGGTTTCGACGTTCTGGAGACGCTGGGCAAAAGGCAGGGACATGGTGCTGGAGGGGACTGGAAAGAGCGGCAATGGTAGCCTCACCTGGCTGGCCGCTGCACACGCGCCCTAAACTCCAGCGCCATGAAAACCGCCGACATCGCGCCCTTCTTCGCCACCTTGCAGGCGGCCAACCCGCAGCCCGTAACCGAGCTGGAATACACCAGCGTGTTCGAGCTCCTGGCGGCCGTGCTCTTGTCGGCGCAGGCCACCGACGTGGGTGTGAACAAGGCCACACGGCGGCTGTTCCCGGTGGCCAATACGCCGCAGAAGATCCTGGCGCTGGGGCTAGAAGGCCTGGAGAGCCACATCAAGACCATCGGGCTTTACCGAGCCAAGGCCCGGCACCTGATGCAGACCTGCCAGATCCTGATGGACCAGCACGGCGGCGAAGTACCCCGCACGCGTGAAGCCCTGCAAGCCCTGCCCGGTGTGGGCCGCAAGACCGCCAACGTGGTGCTCAACTGCGCTTTCGGCGAGGCCGTGATGCCGGTGGACACGCACATCTTCCGGGTGAGCCATCGCACGGGCCTGGCTCCAGGCAAGAACGTGGATCAGGTCGAAGCCAAACTCATGAAGCGCGTCCCCCCTCAGTACCTGGTGCATGCGCACCACTGGCTGATCCTGCATGGCCGCTACATCTGCCAGGCCCGCAAGCCTCTGTGCGACCAATGCGCGGTGAGCCGCTACTGCGACTTCAAGCCCAAGACCGCCCCGGCTTGAACAGCCGCCAAGGCGCTCCTGAGCTCACGCCAGCGGGCCGGGCGCCTGCGGCAGCGCCACCCACTGGCCCTGCAGCTCGTGGAGCTTGAAGCGGTGGCCGAACACGCGCTCGACGGCCTGGCGGGTGGCCAGTTCACCAGGAGCACCCTGATGCACCCGGCGTCCGTCCTCAAGCACCAGCAGCTCGTCAGCCTGTAAGGCCATGCCGATTTCGTGGAGCACGCTCACCACCGTGGTGCCCTGCCCCACCAGCTGCCGCACCAGCTGCCACCACTGCGCCTGGTGCGCCAGGTCCAGGTGCGCCAGGGGTTCATCCAGCAAGAGCACCTGTGCCTCCACAGCCAGCGCACGCGCGAGCAGCACGCGCTGGCGCTCACCACCTGAGAGCGTGCCCAGTGGCCGGTTCTGCCAGGCACTGGTCTCGGTCAGCGCCAGCGCGCGTGCCACCGCCTGATGGTCGCGCGGTGTGGGCTGGGCCTGCCAGCCCTGGTGCGGCAGGCGGCCGAGCATGACCACCTCATGCACTGTCAGCTCGTCGGCCGCCTCCTGGCCCTGACCCAGCCAGGCCAGGGTGCAGGCCCGCTCACGGCGAGCCCATTGCCCCAGGGGTCGGCCCAACAGGTCCACCTCGCCCTCCACCGGCAGCAAGCCGGCCAGGGCCTTGAGCAGGGTGGACTTGCCCGCGCCATTGGGGCCCACCACGCTGAGCCAGAGGCCGGCCGGCACCTGCACGTCCAGGCCCTGGAGCACCGGGCGGCCGCCCAGGCGCGCGCACAGCTGGCGGGTCTGCAGGGCCGTAGCGATCATGAAGGCCTGCCTCCCTGAACACCGCCCCGATGCATGAGCCACAGCAGGTAAAGCCCGCCCAGCGCCGCCGTGACCAGGCCCACCGGCAGCTCCTGCGGAGCGAGCAGCCAGCGCGCGAGCAGATCGGCGCCCGCCAGCAAGGCTCCGCCCATGAGGCTGGCCAGCAAGATGAGGCGGCGGTAGCTCACCTGGACCACGGCGCGCACCAGGTGGGGCGCGGCCAAGCCAACGAAGGCGATCAGGCCAGTCTGAGCGACGGCCGTGCCGGTGGCCAGCGCCAGGGCGGCCACCAGCGCGGTGCGCAGCGGCGCCAGCGGCAGCCCCAGGCTCGATGCCGTGGCTTCGCCCAGGCCCAGGGCATCGAGCACATGCGCCAGCCGCCAGGTGAGCAGCCCACAGGCCACCCACACCCCCAGCATGAGCAAACAGGCCGGCCAGCCCACAAAACTGGTGGTACCCAGCATGAAGGACTGCATGGCCTGCAGCGACTGCGGGGACCAGACCATCATCAGGGAGGTGAGTGCGCCCAGCACCATGCCCACGATCACGCCGGCCAGCAGCAGGCGCAGCGTGTGGGCCATGCCGCGCGCCAGCAGCAGGGTGAGCAGCACCGCACCCACGGCGCCCAGGAAGGCCGCGCCCGTCAGACCCAGGCGCAGGCCCAGGGCCTCTGAATACAGGCCCGCCGTCACTCCGGCGCCGCCCAGCGCCGCCAGCGCAAGGGCTACCCCCAGGGAGGCACCGGAGGCGCTGCCCAGCAGGTAGGGGTCGGCCAGGGGGTTGCGGAACAGGCCCTGGGCCACGGCACCGGCCAGGCCCAGCAGGGCACCGGCGGCCCAGGCCCCTAGGGTGCGCGGCAGCCGGATGTCCCAGACGATCTGGCGGGCCATGGCCTGCTGCGCTTCATCGCCTCGCAGGCCCCAAGCCAACACAGGCAGGCCATCGAGGCCGGCACTGCCCACGCTGACGCCCAACAGGGCCAGCAGCAGACCGGCCATGGCCAGGCCCCAGGCCAGCAGGCGGGCTGGCACGGGGGTCACGGCCGACGCTCCTGCGGCGGGCCGGCATGGCGGGCGACACAGGCGGCCATGAGCTGCGCGGCCTCGGCCATGCGCGGGCCGGGACGCACCAGGATGTCGGCCTCGTCGGGGCTGAACACACACACCCGGCCCTGGCGCACGGCCCGCATCTGCCGCCAGCCGGGTCGGCTGGCCAGCACCTCGCCCTGGCGCGCGCCCATCATCAGCACATCGGGATCGGCGCGCACCACCATTTCGGGGTTGATTCTCGGGAAGGGTCCCAGGTCGCCGGGCACGATGTTGCCCAGGCCCAGGCGGACCAGGGTCTGGCCGATGAAGGAGCTCTGACTGGCCGCATAGGGCGCATCGTTGACCTCGAAGTAAACCCGCCAAGCACGCGCTGGCGCTGGTACGGCCTGAGCTGCAGCCTCCTGGCCCGCGAGGATCTCGCGCCAGACCTGCGGCGCCTGTGGCACGCCGAGCACCTGCCCCAGCAGGCCCAGGATGCGCTGCACGTCCTCATGCGTCTTGGGCTCGAAGTTAAGCACTGGAATGCCCAAGGCCTGCAGGCGCTCGCCGCCCCGGGCCGAGCCGGCCATGAGCACCAGGTCGGGCTTGAGCGCCACGATGGCCTCGATGCTCGGCTCCAGTCCACCGCCCACGCGGGGCAGCGCCTTCACACTGGCGGGCCAGCTGGAATAGCGGTCCACCCCCA
The DNA here is from genome assembly GCA_027486255.1 of Comamonadaceae bacterium. Classification (GTDB taxonomy): domain Bacteria; phylum Pseudomonadota; class Gammaproteobacteria; order Burkholderiales; family Burkholderiaceae_C; genus Polaromonas. The sequence goes on along the minus strand of JAIXPL010000085.1, from coordinate 34,664 downwards.
CCAGGCGCGCGCACTGCCCGAGCTGGCAGACCATTTCGGTGAGCGCCGGCAGCACACTCACGATGCGCTGAGGCGGCTGCGCCAGCTGCACGCTGCGGCCGCCGTCATCGCGCACCGTGACGGCCGCTGCCTGCAAGGGCAGCAGGGCCATGAAGGCCAGCAGCACGCGGGCCAGGCGCTCAGGCATGCGCCTGCCCCCAGGCCATGATGATTCGGTGCAACTGGGCCACCCCGTCGGTGAGCGCGGCCGGCCCGGGCTGCAGAATGTCGGCGGACTTGATCTCGAACACCTGGCCGGTGCGCACCGCAGAAACGCCCTGCCAGCCCGGCCGCGCACCCACCTGCTCGGGGCGGAACTTGCGGCCGCACCAGGAGCCGATCACGATGTCCGGGTTGCGGCGCACGATCTCAGCGCCGTCGGCAATGATGCGGTCCCGGCCCATGGGCATGGCGGCGAGCTCCGGAAAACAGTCCTCGCCCCCGGCCACGCCAATCAGCTCGGACACCCAGCGGATGGCACTGATGTGCGGCTCATACCACTCCTCGAAGAACACGCGGGGCCGGCGCGGCAGTGCAGCCGCCGCCGTGCGTATCTCTTCAAGCCGCTGGCGCATGGCCTCGATGCGGCGCAAGCCCTGCTCGGCCTCGCCGACGATGGCCGCAAGCTGGTAGAGCATGGCAAAAATCTCGTCGATGCTGCGCTGGTTGAAGATGATCACCTGCACGCCCGCGCGCACCAGCTGCGCCGCGATGTCGGCCTGCAAGTCAGAAAAGCCGATGGCGCAGTCGGGCTTCAGAGCCAGGATCTTGTCGATCTTGGCGCTCAGGAAAGCGCTCACCCGAGGCTTGTCATGCCGGGCCTCGGGCGGGCGCACCGTGTAGCCCGACACCCCCACGATGCGGTGCTGCTGCCCGAGCAGGTACAGCCACTCGGTGGACTCCTCGGTGAGGCAGACGATGCGCTGGGGGGTCATGGGGGATTCAACGGTCGCGATAAAACCAAGTCACGAACACACCGCGCTTAGGCGCGTTGTAGCCAAAGGCTGTCTGGTATTGCCGATCCGTCACGTTTTCCAAGGAGACCCTGATCGTGGAGCGAGTGTCGAGCGCATAGGCAGCTCCGAGGTCCAGGATGGCATATGGCTGAAGCACCTGCGAGGTGAAGTCGCTGTCTCGACGGTGGCTCTGGTAGCTCACGCGGGCCGACAGCTGCACGGCGTTGACGGGATGCACCACCTTGAAGCTGGCTGCGCGCTTGGCGCGACGGGCCAGTTGCCTGCCTGTCTCCAGATTGATCGGGTCTTGAAGCGTCAGACTGCCTGCGACGGTGGTTCGTCCCAGGAGCATGTTGGCAGACATCTCGACGCCATGGTTCTCGGCAGGAAGGTTCGTCAGACGATCAGATCGGTCATAGGCAATCATGTTTTCCATGTCGGCCTGGAAATAACTCAGCTTGAAACGGTTGGAGGCCTGCCGGTAAAGAAGACCGAGTTCCAGTTGCTGAAACAGCTCATTCATCAGTACGACTGGAGCGGCAGCCGCCCTCTCGCCCACGCTTGGCGCCCTGAATCCCGTGGACGCGCTGCCAGTCAAGCTCCAGGCTGGTGTGAGGCGGTAGGCCACTCCCACGAGGGTCGACACTTTGTCGTCCTTTTCAGTGGTGTTTTCCTTGAGATTGCGGGTGGACAGGCGATCGGTTCTCAGGTTCAGTTGCAGGCTCCATCGATCGAGGTCACGACTGAGACCTGCGAACAGGCCCAGGTTATCCTTTTCGAAGCGGTAGCCACTGACTCTGGCATCCGTCGTGAATTTTTCATTCAACACATCTGCACCGAGAAGCACGCTGATCGAGTCGGTCAGGATGATGCGGTTGTCCCAGCGCACAGACATCTGCTCGCTTTGTGCAAGTCCAAAGGCATAGTCATCCGTTCGCAGCAGCCCGTTTTGCCGGTCTGCTATTTTCTGGCGGTTCTGGCTCAAGGCCAGATCGCTGTGCCAACGTGACGAGAACTTGGAATTCAAGACCAGCCGCACAAGGTCGGTGGTCCGCTCCATGCGGTGGATGTTGGCGGGGTTACCAGGAGACCAGCCGTCGTTGTCCTTGTCATCGTCATAGTCAACCTTGGAGTCCACGCGCGATAGGCTCAGCTTGAGCTTGTGGTCCGATGCCAGCGCATAGCCGACATCCAATGCATAGTTGTCGATCACGGACTGATCGAGGTCAGAATTGGCCCGAGGTTTCTGGGCCGTATTCATGGACGAAAGCCGTGCAGAACGCTCCTGTCCTATGCGCAGCGAGAAGTCAAGGTCACCGAGTTTTCGGGTAAAGCCCGTCTGCAGACTTAGCCTATCTCCGCTGCCCAAGCCCACCTGGGCGTATTGGCCCTCGGCCTTGCGGGTGATGATCTGAATCACGCCACCATTGGCAGCGCCGCCGTAAAGTGCCGTGGCATCCCCCCGCAGCACTTCTATCCGTTCGATGATGGCCATGGGCAGGTCCAGGGCCAGCAAGCTGTCGATGCCGTCGGTGGGTGCGCGCTGACCATCGACCAGAACCACCACGTTGACGCTGTTGTGCCCCCTCAAAAAGAAGGACGTCGTGGTTCCGGGGCCACCATTGCGGCCGAACTCAACACCGGAAAGACCGCGCAAGGCATCGGCCAGCGAAGCCGGTTGTAGGCGCTCAATGTCTTGACGCGTCAGCACGTCCAAGGAGGCCGCCACGTTCGAATGCGGCGTGACAAAGCGGTTGGCCGTCACGACCACCTCACTCAGTTCAACGCCCGATACTTGAGCTCGAACGGCCGTGACATAGGAAAAGACCAAACCCAGCACGGCCAGGCGCGCAGGCGTGAACGAGAACTTCATAAAAAGAACCCACAGCAAGAACCCTCACCGCCTTCCCCGACAGTGCATGGGCGTCAAGAACGCCGCCCGAAGGCAGACGTCCACCGTGTTGGCCGGTATCCGGGCTGACGAAGCGACCTTTCTCGCCTTCCCAAGCGCTTGTTCAAGGCACTCAGTGGCTGATGGAGAAAAGCGGACATCACGCTCGGGACAAGGCCCGGACATGACTCGTTCGTCTTACCGTTGCGGGGGCAGCGCAGGTTGGGCGGAGGGCGCCGGCGAAGACATGCATCGCCTGGCCCCGGGAGCCGTCCTGCTTCCCGTTGAACTGCAGTGTGCGAACCACACCGCGAGCACCAACAGCCAGGATTATACGCAGCCATCTTTCTCTAACCCTACAATGTTTTGGCCATGGCAGAGCAACCCAGCATCGACCAGCTTGTAGACCGCGTTGAGCGGCTGTTGCTGCGCTACGAGGAATTGCAGCGCACCAATGCCCTGCTTGGCGAGCAGGTGCAGGTCCTCACCCAGGAACGCGACTCGCTCAAATCCCGGCTCAATGCCGCCCGCGCCCGGGTGGACGCTCTGCTGCAGCGCCTGCCGGAATCGGCCACGCCCAGCAAGACATCGGGCCCGACCCCGGACGCCTCCACATGAAGCAACTCGAAGTGCAGATCATGGGCCAGAGCTACCTGCTTGGCTGCCCTGAGGGTGGGGAAGAGCGCCTGCAGCTGGCCGTGCAAAAGGTCGATGAGGCCATGTGCAAGATCCGCGATGCCGGCAAGCTCAAGGCCCGCGACCGCATCGCCGTGCTGGCGGCCCTGAATCTGGCATTCGAGTTAAGTGAACGCGGCACCGCAGCTGCCACCAAAGGCCAAACCCCTGCGGGTACTTCAGCCAATGCCGCCCCCATGCCTGAGTCCCTGCACGGCCTGATCAGCCGCCTGGACAACGCCTTGGCAGGCGACGGCCAGTTGCTCTGAAGAGCCGTCACCGAGTCCGGACCGTGGTCCTGGCCCGCATCTGCAAGCGCTTGTGACAGCACCGGCCTGGCCCCGAGCCGCGGCCTACAATGCAAGCGTCTGCGGATCGCATTGGGCTTTATATTTCCTTGAACCAATGCTCTTTGAGCCCGGGCTTGGTACATCGTCTGGCTGGTGTGATCGTCTCGCGTCAGACGAACCCGACGCCTTTCTGCCCTCGCCCACCTGAACCCCGGTTCAGGATGCCGGTCCAGTGGTACCCGCAGACACCTTTTTCGTGGGCGTTCAAGCCCTTCACCGAGAACAACAACGATGACGCTTGAACCCCTTCTCCTTGTCGAACTGGCCATCCTCGGCGTGGGCACCGGTCTGCTGGCCGGCCTGCTGGGCATTGGTGGGGGCATGGTGATGGTGCCCTTCCTCACCGTGATCCTGTCCTCTCGGGGCGCCGCCCCAGACCTGGCCGTGAAAATGGCGATTGCCACCTCCATGGCCACCATCATCTTCACCTCGGTCTCCAGTGTGCGCGCGCACCACAAGCGGGGCGCCGTGCGCTGGGACATCGTCAAGCGCCTGGCCCCGGGCATCGTGCTCGGCAGCCTGATCAGCAGCATGGGGGTGTTCGCCATCCTCAAAGGCAGCTACCTGGCCATCTTCTTTGGCCTCTTCGTGGGCTTTTCGGCCACGCAGATGTTCATCGACAAGAAGCCCAAGCCCAGCCGTCAGATGCCGGGCGCGGGCGGCCAGTTGGCCGCTGGCGGCTTCATCGGCTTTCTCTCCGGGCTGGTGGGCGCGGGTGGGGGCTTCGTGAGCGTGCCGTTCATGACCTGGTGCAACGTGAGCATCCATAACGCGGTGGCCACCTCGGCCGCGTTGGGCTTTCCGATCGCCGTGGCCAACGTGGCAGGCTACATCTTCAGTGGCCAGGGCGTGCAGAACCTGCCCGAGGGCGCCTTCGGCTACATCTGGCTGCCGGCTCTGGTGGTGATCGCCATCTGCAGCGTCTTCATGGCCCCCATAGGCGCCAAGGCGGCGCATAACCTGCCCGTGGGCAAGCTCAAGAAGGTGTTTGCCACCGTGCTCTATCTGCTCTCGGCCTACATGCTCTGGAAGGGGCTCACCTCCCTTTGAGGCACGAGGCCATAGGGGCTGATGCCAGCGCGGCAGACCTCAGCCCTCCAGCGGTCTCGACAAGACCCCTCGAATCGAACGCTGCCTTGACGAGCGCCTTGTCCTCGAAACACCTGATCGTGACCACCAGGGCTGCGAATTTGCGCATGCCGCCGAAGTCAGTGCGACACGCTGAACACGCCCTGGGAAGGCTCTCCTGGCCACGATCTCGATTTCAGAGGGCGAATCCGCAACAAAAAGGCTGCAAAAAGTGTCTTTCTCTCTAGGAAAACGCTTTTTTCTCCAGTAGCATCCGGTTTGCCTCAAGGAAGTAGTGCTCTGCGAGGTGAATTCTCAACTTCTAGAAGGAAAAGATCATGGCAACTGCAAAGAAAGCCCCGGCTAAAAAAGCCCCCGCCAAGAAGGCTGCTCCGGCCAAGAAAGCCGCAGTGAAGAAGGCTGCTCCGGCCAAGAAAGCTGCTCCGGCCAAGAAGGCCGCAGCGAAGAAAGCCGCTCCAGCCAAGAAAGCCGCTCCGGCCAAGAAGGTCGCCGCTAAGAAAGCTGCACCCGCCAAGAAGGCTGCTGCGAAGAAGGCCCCCGCCAAGAAGCGCACCCCCAACGCTGCCTTCATGAAGCCCCTGACGCTGAGCCCCGCTCTGTCGGCTGTGGTGGGCGACAAGCCCCTGCCGCGCACCGAGATCGTCAGCAAGCTGTGGGCTTACATCAAGTCCAAGGGCCTGCAAGACAAGGCCAACAAGCGCATGGTCAATGCCGACGACAAGCTCAAGGCCGTGTTCGGCAAGGCCCAGGTCTCGATGTTCGAGATGGCTGGCCTGATCGGCAAGCACGTCAAGTAATCAGCCTCGCGCTGTACTCAAAAGGCCGGTGGTGACACCGGCCTTTTTCATGGCCTCTGTGCGTTAGCGGGTACCGGCGTCTTGTTCACCGCCTGGCCTGGACGGTACACCCCACCCGACACCCTCTGCGAACACACACTCTGCACGTTAGACTTAGTTAACTACAGAGTGAATTCAATTCATGGCCAAAGCCACGTTCACCGCCCCCGAAGAGCGACAGCGCGATGCCGAACGCTCACAAGCGGGCATTCTTGCGGCCGCCCGCGACGAGTTCGCCGAGTATGGTCTGGCTGGCGCCCGCATGGACCGCATCGCTGAGCGGGCCGGGCTGAACAAGCGCCTGATCTATTACTACTTCGAGGACAAGGAACGCCTGTTCGCCAGCGTCCTCGAGCAGGCTTACAAGGACATTCGACAGCAGGAGCGCGAACTCCACCTGCTCGACCTGGAGCCGATCCAGGCTGTTCGCCGCCTGGTGGAGTTCACCTGGCACTACTACCTCGACCATCCCGAGTTCATCACCTTGCTCAACAGTGCCAATCTGCACCGCGGGCGCCATCTGCCGGACATCGAGCGCGCGCAAGCCCTGAACTCCCCCCTGGTGGACACCCTGGCCGAGGTGCTGGAGCGCGGAAGGCGCGAAGGGCTGTTCCGCGGCGGGGTCGATCCAGTGCAGCTCTACGTCTCGATCGCTGGCATCGCTTACTTCTATCTCTCCAACAACCACACCCTCTCGGCCATCTTCGGCCGCGACCTGCTTAGCCCCAAGGCGCGCAACGAGCGGCTTTCGCACATGTGCGACGTCATCCTGGGCTACCTGCTGCGCAGCTAGGCCTGCCCACCCATTCCAAGGGCTCGCAGTCCAGGGTATTCACCGATGAAGGCGCATCAGTCCACCCTAGAATTCACCAATCAGTTAACTAAAAGACGGATGCCCGTCGCCACAGGAGACCCCCGCATGCAGCCCCAACGCCGCCTCGTTCACACCCTGCTGGCCAGCCTGGCCCTCGCCCTGCCCCTGACTGGACTGGCTCAGGGCAGCTACCCCAACCGGCCCATCAAGGTGATCGTGCCTTTCCCCGCTGGAAGCACCACCGACATCATTGCGCGCGCCATCACCGACAAGATGAGCCAGAGCATGGGGCAGACGCTGGTGGTGGAGAACCGCGGTGGCGCCAGCGGCACCATCGGCCAAGCCGCCGTCGCGCAGGCCGCCGGCGATGGCTACACCATCATGATCCACAGCTCCTCGCACACGGTCAGCCCGCTGACCTTTGCCAAGCTGCCCTTTGACACTGAAAAAGACTTCGTCGGCGTGACGCCGATTTCGAGCACACCCAATGTGCTGGTGATCTCGCCGTCCAAGAACATCAAGACCCTGGCTGAACTGCTGGCAGCCGCACGGGCCAAGCCGGGCGCGCTGAACTTCGCCTCAGCCGGACAGGGCAGCGCCACACACCTCAATGCTGAGAAGTTCAAGCTGGCCGCCAAGATCGATGCCATGAACGTGCCCTTCAAGGGCTCGGCCGAAGCGGTGACCGAGGTGATGGCCGGCCGCGTCGATTACTACTTCTCGCCCATCGCCCCGGTGATTGGCCAAATCCGCAACAACCAGCTGGTGCCGCTGGCGGTGGGCTCACCACGCCGCGCCAGCGCCTTACCCAATGTGCCGACCACCGCCGAGGCCGGCGTTCCCGGTTCGGAGTTCAACTTCTGGATCGGCATGATGGCCCCGGCCAAGACGCCACGCGACATCGTCAACCGCCTGGCCGACGAAGTGGCCAAGGCCTTGGCCACCGCTGAAGTCAAAGAACGCTTCGAGAAGATCGGCGCCGATGCCTGGACCCTGCGGCCCGAGCAGTTTGACGCCTACATCCGCGACGAGATCAAGAGCAACGCCCCGCTGGTCAAAGCTGCAGGCCTGCAGGTCCAGCAATGATCCCCGCCCGGTAAGGCCGGGCACCCCCAGCACCCCGTGGCCCTGACCGGCTGCAGGACAGACTCACCCTGATTTTTTTCGCAGGAGATTTTTTCGTGGCCATTCAACGACTCGGAATCATCATGCACGGCGTCACCGGACGCATGGGCATGAACCAGCACCTCATCCGCTCCATCTGCGCCATCCGTGCCCAGGGCGGCGTGGCTCTATCCAACGGCGATAAGGTCATGCCCGACCCCATCCTCATCGGCCGCAATGCCGACAAAATCGCGGCGCTGGCCCAGGCCCATGGCATCGAGCGCTGGGGCACCGACCTCGACGCGGCGCTGGCCAATACGCAAGACACGGTCTTCTTCGATGCCGGCACCACGCAGATGCGCCCCACCCTGCTGGCCAAGGCCATTCGCGCCGGCAAGCACGTGTACTGCGAAAAGCCGATCGCCACCAACCTGAACGAGGCGGTGGAAATGGCCCGCCTGGCCCAGGAAGCCTCGGCCAAGCACGGCCTCAAGCACGGTGCCGTCCAAGACAAGCTGTTCCTGCCCGGCCTGCGCAAGCTGGACATGCTGCGCCGGGCCGGCTTCTTTGGCCGCATGCTCAGTGTGCGCATCGAGTTCGGCTACTGGGTGTTCGAGGGCGACCTCCAACCCATCCAGCGCCCGAGCTGGAACTACCGCGCCGAAGACGGTGGCGGCATCATCCTCGACATGGTCTGCCACTGGCGCTACGTGCTGGACAACCTCTTTGGCGAAGTGCAGTCCATCTCCTGTCTGGGCGCCACGCACATCCCGCAGCGCTGGGACGAGACCGGCCAGCCCTACGCCGCCACCGCCGACGATGCGGCTTACTGCACCCTCGAACTCAAGGGCCACAACGGCGAGCCGGTGGTCGCCCAGGTCAACAGCAGCTGGACCACCCGCGTGCGCCGCGACGACCTGGTCACCTTCCACGTGGACGGCACGCACGGCTCGGCCGTGGCAGGTCTGCAGGAGTGCAGGGCACAAAGCCGGGTGGCCACCCCCCGGCCGGTCTGGAACCCGGACGTCAAACAGACCATGAACTTCTTCGACCAGTGGCAAGAAGTGCCGGATTCGCAGGTCTATGACAACGGCTTCAAGATCCAGTGGGAGCACTTCATCCGCCACGTGGTCGAAGACGCTCCTTACCGCTGGACGCTGCCCGAAGGCACCAAGGGCGTGCAGTTGGTGGAAGCCGCGCTGCAAAGCTGGAAGGAGCGCCGCTGGGTGGACGTTCCGCCCCTGACGATCTGACCGCCGTCCACCCTTTTCCCAAGGCTCTCATGCGCCCTTCTCTTCTTCTTCCCCAGGCGGACGGCCAGCTGGTCCGTCACACCCTGCAAGGCCAGGCCCCGGCCCGCGCAAACACGCGAGTTCCGTTCAACCGCATCGCCTACTCGGCGGCCCACGTGGTGGCCGACCCCCTGGCTGCCGTGGACCCCTGGCTGCAATGTGCGCTGGACTGGGACGCCACCATCGGCTACCGGCGCCACCTGTGGTCACTGGGCATGGGCGTGGCCGAGGCCATGGACACCGCCCAGCGCGGCATGGGCATGGACTGGTCCACCTCGCTGGAGCTGATCCGGCGCTCGCTGGACGCGGCACGCGACTTCGGCCCTGGCGCCTTGCTGGCCTCCGGCTGCGGCACCGACCACCTCGATGTGGCCAGGGTCACCAGCGTGGACCAGGTCATCCGGGGCTACGAGGAGCAGATGGCGGCCATCGAGAAACTGGGCGGCCGGCTCATCATCATGGCCAGCCGGGCGCTGGCCCGGGTGGCCACAAGCCCGGCCGACTACGAGCGCGTCTACGACCGCATCCTGCGCCAGGCACGCCAACCCGTGGTGCTGCATTGGCTGGGCGACATGTTCGACCCAGCGCTCAGTGGCTACTGGGGCACGCCCGACCTGAATGCCGCCATGGACACGGCCTTGGGCATCATTGCGGCCCACGCGGGCAAGGTCGACGGCATCAAGATCTCGCTGCTGGACAAAGACAAGGAGATCGCCATGCGCAGGCGCCTGCCCAAGGGCGTGCGCATGTACACGGGCGACGACTTCAACTACGCCGAGCTGATTGCCGGCGATGGCCTGGGTACCGAACAGGTCCATGGCCAGAGCGATGCGCTGCTGGGCATCTTCGACGCCATTGCACCGGCCGCCAGTGCCGCGCTCAGTGCACTGGCGCAGGGCGATGTGGCTCGCTTTCATGCCATCCTGGCGCCCACGGTGCCGCTGTCGCGCCACATCTTCCAGGCGCCCACGCGCTTTTACAAAACCGGCGTGGTGTTCATGGCCTGGCTCAACGGTCACCAGAGCCACTTCACCATGGTGGGCGGCCAGCAGAGCACGCGCAGCATCGTGCACCTGGCCGAACTCTTCAGGCTGGCCGATGCAGCGAACCTGCTGGAGCAGCCCGAACTGGCCACCCAGCGCATGAAGACGCTGCTGAGCCTGCATGGCGTGCAGGCCTGACCCTATTCACCCCAAGGAGACTCGCATGAAACCACTGCTTCGTTACGGCCTGGCCTTGTGCCTGAGCTTGGCTGCCCTGGGCGCTGCTGCGCAGGCCTACCCGAATCGACCGGTCAAGGTCATCATCCCCTTCCCACCCGGCGGCACCTTGGATCAGCTCGGCCGCGCGCTGGCGCAAAAACTCGGCGAACAGATGGGGCAGCCCTTCGTCGTGGAAAACCGCCCCGGAGGCAATGGCACCATTGGTGCCGATGTGGTGGCCAAGGCAGCAGCCGACGGCTACACCCTGCTGTTCAACGCCTCCACCTTCGTCACGGCGCCCATGACCATGAGGTCCGTGCCTTACGGCGTGGTGAAAGACTTCCAGCCCGTCTCGCTCGTGGCCAAGGCGCCGCTGTCGGTGGCCATCAACAAGAATTTGCCAGTGACCGACCTGAGGTCGCTGCTGACCTTCGCCCAGGCCAACCCGGGCAAGATGACCTTTGCCGTGGGCTCCATCGGCTCGGCCGGGCACTTGGCCACCGAGATGCTCAAGCGCGCCGGCAACCTCGACTACGTGGTGGTGCCCTACAAAGGCACGGCTCCGGCCTTCCAGGACCTGATCGGTGGCCAGATCGCCGGCTTCATTGATCCAATCCTCGGCTCACTCCAATTCCACAAGAACGGCATGCTGCGCGTGGTGGCTGTGACCTCCAACACCCGGGCACCCAGCCTGCCCGACGTGCCCACCGTGGCCGAAACCTTGCCTGGCTTCGAGTTTTTCAGCTGGTACGGCCTGTGGGGCCCCATGCGCCTGCCCGCCGATATCACCCAGCGCCTGAACGCCGAAGTGAACAAGGCCCTGGCCAGCGACATGAAAGACCGTTTTGTCAGTCAGGGCCTGGTGATGACGCCGGGCTCGGTGGACGACTTCATCAAGTTCCAGCGCGAGGACATGGCACGCGCCCAAAAGATCATCACCGAAGGCAACATCCGTGTCGAATGAGGCGCGGCATGCCTTGGTGACGGGCAGCAGCTCGGGCATCGGGGCAGCCTGCGCGCAGCGCTTGCTCAATGAGGGCTGGCAGGTCTCGGGCCTGGATGTGCAGGCACCCACGCTGGCGCATGCGAACTTCCATTCGGTGGCGGTGGACCTGCTCGATGCGGCCGCCCTGCAGCGCACACTCGATGGCCTGGCCGGTGTGTCGGCCCTGGTGCATGCCGCCGGCATCTTGCGCACCGGCCGCCTCGGTGAGCTCGACCCTGAAGACGGTGAGGCCATGTGGCGCTTGCATGTGGATGCCGCCACCCGTCTGGCCCAGCGCCTGCTGCCCGCCATGGCGGCGGCGGGCCAGGGCCGTGTGGTGCTGATCGGCAGCCGCGTGGCGCGCGGAATCGCTGGACGCAGCCAGTACGCCGCCAGCAAAGCGGCCCTGGTGGCGCTGGCGCGCAGCTGGGCCGCCGAGGTGGTGCGCCAGGGCGTCACCGTCAACGTGGTGAGCCCAGCGGCCACGAACACCGCCATGCTGGGCGACCCCGCCCGCCAGGGTACGCCCCCGAAGCTGCCGCCGCTGGGCCGACTCATCCAAGCTGACGAGGTGGCCGCGGCCGTGGGCTTCCTCTTGTCGCCGCAGGCCGCAGCCATCACGGGGCAAGAGCTGTTGCTCTGCGGCGGCGCTTCCCTGGAGGGCGCCTGAGGTGGACGGGCACACGCCCATCGGCTTGGTGGGTCTGGGCCTGGTGGGCCAAGCCCTGGGCCAGCGGCTGCGAGGGGCAGGCCACGAGGTCTGGGGCTGGGACCTGAGCGAGCCAGCTCGTCAGGCCTTTGGCGCCCAGGGTGGTCGCCTGGCCGATTCGCTGCACGCACTGGGCCAGACCTGTGCCACCGTGCTGCTGGCCATCTACGAAACCAAAGACGTGCAGGCCCTGGCCGACGCGCCCAATGGACTGCTGGCCGCGGGCAGCCGCGTGCGCACCCTGATCGACTGCTCCACCGGCCACCCGCTGCAGCTCGAAGCCCTGGCCGCCGCGCTGGCGACGCGCGGCATCACTTTGCTGGAAGCCCCGCTGTCGGGTTCGAGCCAGCAGATTGGCGCAGGCCAGGCCACCATGCTGCTGGGGGGGCCTGCCGAGGCGGTGGCCGCCCATGACGTGCTGCTGAGCGCCATCACAGCGCAGCGCATCCACGTGGGGCCTACCGGCATGGGCGCGCGCGCCAAGCTGGCCACCAACCTGGTGCTGGGCCTGAACCGGGCGGCCCTGGCCGAGGGCCTGGTGTTCGCAGAGTCGCTGGGCATTCCGCCCGAGACCTTCCTGGCTCTGGTGCTGGCCAGCCCCGCCCGCTCAGTGGCGGCCGAGGTCAAAGGCCACCTGATGGTGGAAGAGCGCTTCGAGCCACCGCAGTCGCGCATCCGCCAGCACCTCAAGGACCTGGGCCTGATGCTCGATGAAGCACAGCGCGCAGGTCTGACCATGCCCCTGTCCAGCGCCCACGCCCGCGTGCTGGAGGCCGCCGTGCAGGCCGGCGACGGCGAGCTGGACAACGCCGCCATCGTGCGGCAGCTGCGGCGCGGACGCGCCAGCCCCACCGATTCCTGAGAGGACCCTCGTGAGAGATTTTTCGCAAGACCACCACTGGCTGTCGATCAACACCGCCACCGTGCGCAAAAGCAGCGGGCGCGATCTGCCCTTGCCGCAGATCATCGAAGCCTGCGCGGCACGCGGCATCCGCGCCATCTCACCCTGGCGCGACCAGGTGCATGCCGCCGGCCTGGACGTGGTCTCGGGCCTGGTCAAGCAGCATGGTCTGCAACTGTCGGGCTACTGCCGGGGCGGCATGTTCCCGGCCGCCGATGCGGCGGGCCTAAGAGCCGCGCTCGATGACAACCGCCGCGCGCTCGACGAAGCCTGCGAGCTCGGCGCCGCCTGCCTGGTGCTGGTGGTGGGCGCCCTGCCGGGCGCACTGGACGGACGCGCGGCGCACAAGGACATCGCCCGCGCACGGGCCCAGGTGAAGGACGGCATCGCCGCCCTGCTGGAACACGCCCGTGCACAAGGCATGCCGCTGGCCATCGAGCCCCTGCACCCCATGTACGCCGCCGACCGCGCCTGCGTGAACACCCTGGCGCAGGCCCTGGACCTGTGCGAGGCCCTGGACCCGCGCCCGCCGGGCAGCGCAGAAACACCCGCCCTGGGCGTGGCAGTCGACGTGTACCACACCTGGTGGGATCCGCTGCTCGAGCAAGGCATTGCCCGGGCGGGCCGAGCGCAGCGCATCCTGGCTTTTCACGTCTGCGACTGGCTCACGCCCACGCGCGACCTGCTCAACGACCGGGGCATGATGGGCGATGGCGTGATCGACATCCCGCGCATCCGCAGCTGGGTGGAAGCGGCAGGCTTTACCGGCTTCAGCGAGGTGGAGATTTTTTCCACCCAGGACTGGTGGCTGCGCCCGCACGACGAGGTGCTGGACACCTGCATCGCACGCCACCGCAGCGCGGTCTGAGGCTTCCTCAGGTGCTGCGCGAGAGCGCCTGCTGCGTGATGGCCTCGAGCGTACCCCGCGTGCTGATCACCTCGGGGCTGAGCATCACCTCAAGGAGGCTGCCCTGGCTGCGAGCCAGCGCCGCCCGCAGCGCGGGCTCAAAAGCTTCGGTGCGCGTGATGCGCTCGGCGGCATAGCCATAGGCCTGCGCCAGGGCCACGAAATCCGGGTTCTGCAGAGCCGAGCCGCTTTCATGGCGCGGGTACGCGCGCTCCTGGTGCATGCGGATGGTGCCGTACATGCTGTTGTTGAGCAGCACGATGATGCTCTTGGCGCCGTGCTGCACGGCCGTGGCGAGTTCCTGGCCGTTCATCAGGAAATCGCCGTCGCCCGCCATGGTGAGCACCACGCGGCCGGTGGTGAGCGCCGCGGCAATGCCGGCCGGTACGCCATAGCCCATGGCCCCAACGGTGGGGGCGAGCTGTGTTTTGTGGCCCTTGGCCAGGCCATGGTGGCGGAAGAAGCGGTGCGTCCAGCTCGCGAAGTTGCCAGCACCATTGGTGAGCACCGCGTCCTCGGGCAGGTGCTTTTGCAGCACCTCTACCAGGGTGGGCATGTGGATGTCGCCTGGCCAGGTCTCGGGGGGCGGGGGCAGCAGATTGGCTTGGTAGTCCTCATGGGCCTCGCGCGCCCACGCTTCCCAGGGCAGCTCCACCGGCGCGGTGAGCACCTCCAGCGAACGCGCCGCCGCATTCATGGTGGCGTTGATGGCCAGATCGGCGTGGTAGACCCGGTGCAGTTCCTCGGCGCTGGCATGGATGTGCACCAGCTTTTGCGCCAGCCGCGGCGGCTGGAGCAGCTGGTAGCTGCCGGTGGTCATCTCCCCCAGGCGCGGGCCGATGGCGATCAGCAAATCGCTCTGCCGCACCCGCTCGGCCAGCTGGGGATTGATGCCGATGCCCACCTCACCCGCATACAGCGGATGGTGGTTGTCGAAGGTGTCCTGGAAGCGGAAGGCGTTGGCCACCGGCAACTTCCAGTTCTCGGCAAAGCGCTGCAGGGCCTGCGCGGCCTGCGGCGTCCAGCCACTGCCGCCGGCGATCACCAGGGGGCGCTGTGAAGCCAAGAGCATGCTGCGCAGCGTGCGCAGGCTACCCGGATCGCTCCAGGCCTGCACGGCCTCCACACGCGGCAAAGGCTGGGCCTGGGTGGTCTGCGTGAGCATGTCCTCGGGCAGCACCAGCACCACCGGGCCAGGTCGGCCATTCATGGCGGTGGCAAAGGCCCGGGCCACGTACTCGGGAATGCGGTCCGGGTCGTCGATGCGCTCGACCCGCTTGGCAAAAGCCTTGGTGCTCGGCCCGAAGAAGCTCAGGAAATCCACCTCCTGGAAGGCTTCGCGGTCGCGGCAGTCGCTGGCCACGTCGCCCACCAGCAGCACCATGGGCGTGGAATCCTGAAAGGCTGTGTGCACACCGATGGAGGCGTTCGTGGCACCCGGCCCGCGCGTGACCATGCACACACCAGGGCGACCCGTGAGCTTGCCATGTGCCTCGGCCATGAAGGCCGCCCCGCCCTCCTGACGGCAGGTGATGTAGCGGATCTGATCGCGCCGCGCGTGCAGGCCGTCCAGCACCGCCAGGTAACTCTCCCCGGGCACGCCGAAGGCATGGGTGACACCCTGGGCAATGAGGCAGTCGACAAGCAGGTGGCCCGCCATCTGGGGGGCAAAGGCAAGAGAAGAGCTCATGAGAGCGATTGTGCCGCGCGAGCCGAACCAGGACCGGGCACAGGGCCGGGCTGATCAGACAGCTGCCGCTTGTTGGCGGCGCCCGACGCTGCGCACCCGGAAGGCGCTGAACACCAGCAGACCCTGCACCACCACCAGCCCGAGCAGCACACTGCGGTACTGCCCATAGTCCATCAGCACGCCGAAGATCAGCGGCGTGATGGCCTGGCCCACGTCGAGGCCGCCATAGACCACGCCATACACACGGCCCGTGGAGCCGGGCGGCGTGGACTGCTTGACCAGCAAGTCGCGCGAGGGACCGGCCGTGCCCGAGGCAAAACCCATGGCCACGAACAGCAGAGGCACCAGCCAGACGGGCACCGACAAGAGTGCCATCGACAGGGCCATGCAGGCCGCCACACCGAAGCCCGTGGCCACCACCTTCTCGCAGTGCGTGGGGTCATTGGCCAGAAAACCGCCCAGCACGGTGCCCGCCGCACTGCCGCACATGTAGAGCGTCACGCACAGCGACATGGTGGCCAGGGGCACCCCGTGCAGCTGGCTGATGGCCGTGGGCATGAACACCTGCACCAGGCCCAGCACCATGGCAAACAGAAAGAAAAAGCCAAAGCAGGTCCAGACCGCGGGGGACTTGAGAAAGCCCAGACCACCGGGGTCCTGTGCGGCCGAGGCGGGCCGCGGCTCCATTGCCAGGCGACCGTGGTTAAGCAGTAACACCACCAGCACCAGAGCGGGCACCAGGGCGGCCACGGCCAGGGCCATGCGCCAGGACGAGAAAGCCAGGGCCACGCTGGTCATGAGCAAGGGCGCCAAGGCCCAGCCCAGGGTGCCCGTCAGGCCATGGGCGCTGTAGGCATGGCCCAGACGGGGGCTGCTGACCTTGCTGTTGAGCAGCGTGAAGTCGACCGGGTGAAACACCCCGTTGCCCACACCCGCCAAGGCTGCGAAGAACACCAGCATCCAGTAGCCCGTGGACAGGGAGTAACCCACGCAGGCCGCGGCGATGCAAACCAGGCCCAGGTACATCACCGGGCGGGGGCCCAGGCGATCCACGACAAAGCCCGACAGCGCCTGCACCGCGCAGGACACCACAAAGAAGACGGTGAGCACAAAACCCAGTTCCGCATAGCTCACGGCGAAAGCCTCTTTGAGCCAGGGAAACAGGGGCGGCAAAAGCTGCTGGCTGTAATGGCTGACCAGGTGGGCCAGGCCGACCAAGCCAATCAGCTTGGCGTCGTCGCGCCAGGGCACGGCCGGCGTCGGACCCAGGGTGGTGCTTGTGCTGCTCATGGGCTGTATCGTAGTATTGGCTGCGTTTTCTGGATCACGCTGAAAAGTCAGTTTTTAGTGAATTTCAGCCAAACTCTGCCCGCCCACATCCCTAGCCCCATGCCTACACAGCATTCGCGCCCGGCCCCGCTGGGTGACATGGCCCACTTCACCCCCAGCCCGGCGCGGCCTGTGCGGGTGCGCGCGCGCAGCATGGCCGCCGACACGCACTTCGAACCCCATGAACATGGCTGGGCACAACTGGCCTACTGCGCCAGTGGGCTGCTGCAGGTGACGGCGGCGCACCGGCGGGGCAGCGCCGACGAGATGACCTACATCATCCCGCCCTCACGCGCCGTGTGGATCGCCCCAGGCGCGCGCCACCATGTCAGCGTGATCGAGGCGGCCGAATTCCGCACGCTCTACATCGCGGCCCAAGCCTTGCCAGCCGACTGGCAGGACTGCCGCATGCTGCGGGTCACGCCGCTGCTTCGCGAACTGGTGGGGGCGCTGGAGGCCTTGCCGCCGCAGCGCAGCCCCGACGCGCGTGAACAGTGGCTCACCCAGCT
Source organism: Comamonadaceae bacterium (assembly GCA_027486255.1). Classification (GTDB taxonomy): domain Bacteria; phylum Pseudomonadota; class Gammaproteobacteria; order Burkholderiales; family Burkholderiaceae_C; genus Polaromonas. The sequence continues at coordinate 17,386 of JAIXPL010000085.1, read as the reverse complement.
GGTGCTCGATGAACTCACCCGCGCCGACACGCAGGCCCTGGGCGTGCCCCTGCCGCATCCCGAACTGGGCGACAAGCGCCTGCGCGCCCTCTGCGAGGCGGTGCTGCGCGGCCCCACCCGGCAAGGCATGCTGTCGGCCTGGGCGGCCGAGGTGGGAGCCAGCGAGCGCACCATGGCGCGCCTGTTTCGCGAGGAACTGGGCATGAACTACCAGCAGTGGCGCCAGCAGGTGCTGCTGGCCCATGCCCTGCCCTTGCTGGCGCGTGGCCTGCCTGTGGGCCAGGTGGCGGCGCTCAGCGGCTATGCCAGTGAGAGCGCCTTCTCGGCCATGTTCAAAGCCGCCATGGGCCAGCCGCCGGGCCGTTTCCAACGGCACAGCCACCGGCAGGCAGGCCAGGCATGAGCCTGGCCTGGTTCTGTCGCCCGCACGGGCCCGCCCTGTTGGCTGGCCTGGCCTGGATGCTGTGCGCCCAGGCGCAACAGCCGCTACCCCAGCGCGCAGAACCCATGCTGGCCGCCCTCAACCAGGCGCGGCAGGCGGGATGCCAGGGCCGGCCAGGCAGCACGCGTGCGTTGGCACCCGAGCCCCGCCTTCAGCGGGCGGCCGAGCGCATGGGACTGGGCCTGGACCTGCAGGCCGCCCTGAAGGCCGAGGGCTACCGCGCCCAGCGCGCGGGGGTGGTGGCGCTGCAAGGCTATGCCAGTGCAAGCGCCCTGGCCCAAGGCCTGGCACGGCATGCCTGTGACACCCTGGTCGATCCGGCCTGGCAGCAGGCAGGCCTGCACCAGCGCGGCGAAGCCAGCTGGGTGATCCTGGCCATCCCGTTTGCACCTCCTCTGCCCGAGGATGAGGCGCAGGTGCGCGCCGACATCCTGCAGCGGGTGAACCAGGCGCGCGCCCAGGCCAGGCGCTGCGGCGGCCAGGCGATGGGCAGCGCCCCGCCGCTGCAGTTCAACGATCAGCTGCACCGCAGCGCGGAAGTGCACGCGGCCGACATGGCCCGGCACGGCTACTTCAGCCACACCGGCCGTGACGGCAGCCAGGTGGCCGATCGGGCCAGCCAGTCGGGCTACGCCTGGCGGCGCATCGGCGAGAACCTGGCCGCCGGCCAGACCACGGCCGCGGCGGCCGTGCAGGGCTGGCTCGCCAGCCCCAGCCACTGCGCCAACCTGATGCAGCCGGCTTACACCGAGATGGGCCTGGCCTATGCCGTGAATCCACACAGCCGCGAAGGCATCTACTGGGTGCAGGTGCTGGGCACGCCCCGCTGAGCCGCTTATGCGCTGCACAGACGCTGCAAGCGTCGATGCCGTCTGACAGCCGCGCCGCGCCGCCGCGCTTAAGGTGAAGGCCTCGAACCGGGCCTGGCATGGAATACAAGGACTACTACAAGATCATGGGGGTGGCGCGCGACGCCAGCCCGGAGCAGCTCAAGAAGGCGCACCGCAAACTCGCCCGGCAGTACCACCCGGACGTGAGCAAGGAGCCGAACGCCGAGGCCCGATTCAAGGAGATTTCGGAGGCTTATGACGTGCTGCGCGATCCGGACAAGCGCGCCGCCTATGACCAGTTGGGTGCGCAGTGGCGCGCCGGCCAGGACTTCAGGCCACCGCCCGGCTGGAACGCCGGGCAGGAGGCACGCGGGGCTCAGTGGTATGCCCACCGCAGCGGGGCAAGGCAGCCGGAGGCGGGCGCCGAGGAGTTCAGCGACTTCTTCGAATCGCTCTTCGGCAGATCGTTCCAGGGCAGCGGGTTCGCCAGCGGCCCTCCTGGCGAGACAGGCTCGCCACACCGGCCGCGCCGCGCCGGCCCCGCTCAGCGGGGCGAGGACCACCACGCCAAGATCCTGATTGCGCTGGAGGATGCCTACCGCGGCGCCACGCGCTCGGTGCGCCTGCAAGGGGAGCTTGAACCGGGCAGCCCTCGCGTGCATGAGATCAGCTTTGATGTGCCCAAGGGCATCCGCGCCGGCCAGCGCATCCGCCTGGCCAGCCAGGGCGGGCCGGGGCGCGGCGGGGGACCTGCGGGTGACCTCTTCCTGGAGGTGAGCTTCGCGCCCCCCCAAACCGGCCAGCCGGATTACCGCCTGGAGCGGCACGATGTCTTGCTGGACCTGCCGCTGTCGCCCTGGGAAGCCGCGCTGGGCGGTGTGGTGAAGGCCCCCACGCCCACGGGCTGGGTGGAAGTGAACATCCCGCCGAATTCCCCCTCGGGCCGCAAGCTCAGGCTCAAGGGGCGGGGCCTACCGGCCAGCACCCCTGGCGACTTTTACTTCGTGCTGCAGATCAGCACCCCGCCTGCCGACAGCGAGGCCGCGCGCAGCTTCTACCAGGACATGGCCTCACGCTTTACAGCGTTTGAGCCACGGGCGCGCTGGCAGCTGCCCTGAGAAGCAAGGCAGGCACCCTCAGACACCCTCAGGTGGCCTGGCGCTCTAGGCTGCGGCCATCCAGACCGAAGTTGAAGACCCCCGGCTCGCGGATGGGGTCGACACCGACCGAGATGGTGCTCTTGGGTGGAAAGCGGCCTTCCAGCAGCAACTTGGACAGCGGGTTCTCGATGCGCTGCTGAATGGCGCGCTTGAGCGGGCGCGCACCGTAGACCGGGTCAAAACCGACCTTGGCGAGCTCGGCAATGGCAGGCTCCGAGACCTCCAGCGTGAGATCGATCTTTTCCAGGCGCTTGAGCAGCACCTGCAGCTGGATGCGCGCAATCGACTCGATGTTCTTGGCATCCAGGCCGTGGAAGACCACGGTTTCATCGATGCGGTTGAGGAACTCGGGCCGGAAGTGGTTGCGCAGCTCATCGGTCACCGCCTCCTTGATCTCCTCGGCCGGACGGCCCACCAGGGACTGGATGATGGGCGAGCCGATGTTGGAGGTCATCACGATGACGGTGTTCTTGAAGTCCACGGTGCGACCCTGGCCGTCGGTCAGGCGCCCATCGTCGAGCACCTGCAGCAGCACGTTGAACACGTCCGGATGGGCTTTTTCCATCTCGTCGAGCAGCAGCACGGCATACGGCTTGCGGCGCACCGCCTCGGTGAGGTAGCCGCCCTCCTCGTAGCCCACATAGCCCGGGGGCGCGCCGATCAGGCGGGCCACCGAGTGTTTTTCCATGAACTCGCTCATGTCGATGCGAATCAAATGGTCTTCGCTGTCAAAGAGGAAGGAGGCCAGCGCCTTGCACAGCTCGGTCTTGCCCACGCCCGTGGGGCCCAGGAACAAGAAAGAGCCCGTGGGGCGGTTGGGGTCGGACAGGCCTGAGCGGGAGCGGCGGATGGCATTGGCCACGGCCGAGATGGCCTCGTCCTGGCCCACCACGCGCTGGTGCAGCTTGTCTTCCATCTGCAGCAGCTTGTCGCGCTCGCCCTGCATGAGCTTGCTCACCGGAATGCCGGTGGCGCGCGCCACGACCTCGGCGATTTCTTCGGCGCCCACCTGTGTGCGCAGCAGCTTCGGGCCCTGCCCTGCAGCCTTGGCCTCTTCAGTGGCCTGGGCTTGCTTGAGGCGCTTTTCCAGTTCAGGCAGCTTGCCGTACTGCAGCTCGGCCACCTTGTTGAAGTCGCCCTTGCGGGTGGAGGCCTCGATCTGGAAGCGGATGCGGTCAATCTCCTCCATCACGTCCTTCGAACCCAGGGCCTGGGCCTTTTCAGCCTGCCAGATTTCATCGAGATCGGAGATTTCCTTTTGCAGCTTGACGATCTCTTCTTCAATGAGAGAAAAGCGCTTCTGCGAAGCCTCGTCCTTTTCGCGGCGCACCGCCTCGCGCTCGATCTGCAGCTGGATGAGGCGGCGGTCGAGCTTGTCCATCACCTCGGGCTTGGAGTCGATCTCGATCTTGATCTTGGCCGCCGCTTCATCAATGAGGTCGATGGCCTTGTCGGGCAGGAAGCGGTCGGTGATGTAGCGGTGTGAGAGCTCGGCCGCCGCCACGATGGCCGGGTCGGTGATCTGCACGCCGTGGTGCTTTTCGTACTTTTCCTGCAGGCCGCGCAGGATGGCAATGGTGGCCTCCACCGAGGGTTCATCCACCAAAATTTTCTGGAAACGCCGCTCCAGGGCCGCGTCTTTTTCGATGTACTTGCGGTACTCGTCCAGGGTGGTGGCCCCCACGCAGTGCAGCTCGCCGCGGGCTAGGGCCGGCTTGAGCATGTTGCCGGCATCCATGGCGCCCTCGGCCTTGCCGGCCCCCACCATGGTGTGCAGCTCGTCGATGAAGACGATGGTCTGGCCCTCGTCTTTGGCCAGCTCGCTGAGCACGGTTTTCAGGCGCTCCTCAAACTCCCCACGGAACTTGGCGCCGGCCAGGAGCGCGGCCATGTCCAGCGAGAGCACGCGCTTGCCCTTGAGGGAGTCGGGCACTTCGCCGTGAACGATGCGTTGGGCCAGGCCCTCCACGATGGCGGTCTTGCCCACGCCCGGCTCGCCAATGAGCACCGGGTTGTTCTTGGTGCGCCGCTGCAGCACCTGGATGGCGCGGCGGATCTCGTCGTCGCGGCCGATCACCGGATCGAGCTTGCCGGCGCGGGCACGCTCGGTCAGGTCCAGGCAGTATTTCTTGAGCGCCTCGCGCTGGCCTTCGGCCTCGGGGCTGTCCATCTTGTCCCCGCCCCGCACGGCCTGGATGGCGGCTTCCAAGGTCTGGCGGCTCATGCCGTTTTCGCGGGCCAGGCGCCCCAGGTCGCCCTTGTGGTCGGCGGCAGCCAGGAGGAACAGCTCGGCGGCAATGTACTGGTCACCGCGCTTGAGGGCCTCCTTCTCGGTGGCCTGCAGCAGCTTGGCCAGCTCGGGGCCCACCTGGATCTGGTCCTGGCCCTGCACCTCGGGCAGCTTCTTGAGTGCGGCCTCCACCGCTGTCTGCAGCCCGGGCACGTTGGCGCCCGCGCGCTGCAGCAACGCCTTGGGGCCCTCATCCTGCTGCAGCATGGCCGCCAGCAGGTGGACCGGCTCAATGTAGGGATGGTCGCGCCCCAGCGCGATCGACTGGGCGTCGCTCAAGGCTTCCTGGAACTTGGTGGTCAGCTTGTCTTGTCGCATGGGAGGCTTCCTGTAACTCTTGCTTGCACATGAGGTCAGTTGCACGCATTTTCAAGGGAAGATACCTTGTAAATCAGCTCATCCGGGGCTCTGGCAGCTCTTCGGGACTCCTAAAATTTGCTCATGCACATTCACCAGGTCAACCTGAGCTACGACGCAGAACAGGACCGGCTCCTGCTGCGCATCAACAGCCTGAGCGGTGAGGAATTCCGCGCCTGGCTGACCCGCCGCATGACGCTCCAGCTGCTGCCCCAACTGGGCCAGACAGCTCGGGAACAGCTCGACAAGCAGTTCCCGGCACCCGTTCAGTCCGGACATCCACCGACGCAGCAGCAACTGGTGGCGCAGTTTCACAAGGAAGCTGTGGTCTACGACGGGGATTTCCAGACCCCCTTCATTGAAAAGGCCAGCGCCCTGCCCCTGGGCGAGGCACCTCTGCTGGTGACTGAGCTGACGATCACGCCCCTGGCAGATGCCAAGCTGCAGCTGGTGCTGCTCGAACGCCTGCCAGAGCAGCAGCGCGACCTGCAGCTGGTCATGGACCCGGCCCTCACCCAAGGCCTGCTGCGCCTGCTGAACCAGAGCATGCGCGCGTCTGCCTGGCTGGACAGCCCGCTGGCAGCCCTTGCGGGCGATGGGGGCACCCGCATCCCGGTGCGCGGCGAACGTGAGCTGGTCGACGGTGCCGATCCCAGCACCAAGCCGCGTTACCTGAACTGAAGACGCATCCGCTGCGCCAAGCCCAGGCGCAAAAAAAGCAGCGCGTTCACACGCGCTGCTTTTGTATGGGCGCCAAGAAGCGCACTCAACCCTTGACAGCCTCCAGCGAGAAGCCGGCGATCTTCTTGTAGTTCTCCGAGATCTGGCGCAGCTCTTCCTGGCTGATGAGGTCATCGATGTGGCGGAAGGGCTTGTCGCCGCTGAGCTCATCGACCTTGATGTTGATGAAGTCCGGCGGCAAGGACCGGTTGGTAAGCACCACCTGGGCCGTGGCCTCGCGGCGCTTGTCTTCATAAGCATGCAGCGCAGCCACAGGATCGGCCTGAGCGTCCAATTGCGCCGCCAGCTCGGTGGCCAGGGTGCGGGCGTCGATCAGGGCCTGGGCCGAACCATTGGAGCCACGCGGGTACATCGGATGAGCGGCATCGCCCATGAGCGTGACGCGGCCGAAGGTCCACTGCCCCACCGGGTCCTTGTCCACCATGGGGTACTCCAGAATCTGGTCGGCGTTGCGAATGAGAGCCGGGACATCCAGCCAGTCGAAGGTCCAGTCCTTGAAGATGGAGATGAAGTCTTCGGCCTTGCCGCCGCTGTTCCAGTCGTTCATGTGCTCAGCGCTGCCCTCGATCTCGGCCATCCAGTTGATGAGCTGCATGCCCTGGCCGTCGATGTTGTCGACGATGGGGTAGATCACCATCTTGCCGGTCTTGATGGAGCCCACCCGCATGTAGCTCTTGCCCGTGAGAATGGGCTTGTGGCGCGTAACGCCGCGCCAGGTGTTGATGCCCGCAAAAGCCGGCTTTTCATCGGGGTAGAACTGGCGGCGAATGGCCGAATTCAGGCCATCGCAGGCCACCACCACCTGGGCGCGCACGTCAGGCCGGGCGGCGCCACTGGCGTCCGTGAAGTGGATCGTGGCGCCGGAATCGTCCTGGCTCACGCCCACGCAGCGGTGGCCGGTGTGTACCCGGTCCGCGCCCAGGCGATCCACCGCCGCCTGCAGCAAGATGAGATGCAGCTTGCCACGGTGGATACCCACTTCCGGCAGGGCATAGCCCGCATGGCGGCCTCGCGGCTCGCGGTAGATGTACTGGCCGAAACGATTGAAGAACACGCTTTCCAGGTTCTCGATGCCGGCCGCTTCCAGCTGGGGCTGCACACCCAAGGCTGACAACTCGCGCATGCCGTGGGGCAGCAGCGTGATGCCCACGCCCAGCTCCTTGACTTGGGGCACGCTTTCATAGACATCGCAGGCAATGCCACGCTGATGCAGCGACAAGGCAAAGGCCAGGCCCGCGATGCCGCCACCGACGACGGCGATACCGCTGGACCGCAGGTTCTCACTCATGACCTTACTCCGCCGAGATGCCGTTGCGTTTGATCACCGCACCCCAGCGCGGGTAGTCCTTCTGGACCAACACATTGAGTTCGTCCGAGGTGGAGGCCGAGGCGTCCATGCCCGCGCGTCCCAGCAGGTCCCGCACTTCCGTGCTGCGGATGATGCTGGCAATCTCGGTGTTGAGCCGTGCCACCACAGGAGACGGCGTCTTGGCGGGGGCAAAGAAGGCGTACCAGAGATCGACTTCCACGCCCTTGACGCCCTGCTCCTCGAAGGTGGCCACCGTGGGGGCCACCGGGTGGCGCTTGGCGCTGCCCACCGCCAGCGCCGTAAGCTTGCCTTCACGCACAAAGCCCTGGGCAATGTGCACCGGCAGGAAGCCCACATTGAGCTCACCCGCCAGCAGGTCTTGGGTATAGCCGGCCGTGCCGCGGTAGGGCACGTGCAAGAGGAACAGGCCCGTCTGCGCCTTGAACAGTTCCATGGCCATGTGGTGGGGCGTACCCACGCCGGGCGAACCGAAAGAGATGGAGCCGGGCTTGGACTTGGCCTGGGCCACGAACTCCTGCATGGTCTTGATGCCCGTCTTGGGGTTGACCACCAGCATGAGCGTGCCGTAGGCCGCCATGGACACAGGGGCAAAGTCCTTGGTCGGGTTGAAGGGCACGTTCTTGTACATCTGCGAGGCCATCAGCATGGTGTTGGCACCCATCAGCAAGGTGTGTCCGTCACTGGCCTTGGCCACGGCGTCGGCGCCGATGTTGCCGCTGGCGCCGGGCTGGTTCACCACCACCACGGGCTGGCCCAGCCGCTCGCTCAGGCGGGGACCCACGGCGCGGGCAATGGTGTCCATGCCCGTACCGGCGGTGAAGGGCACGATGATGCGCACACTCTGCGTGGGCCAGGCAGGGGCCTGGGCGGCGGCGGGCAGCATGCTCGAGGCCAGGGCTGTGAGGGCCAGGGTGGCGCGTAGGAATCTGGAAATCATGTGGGTGTCTCCTTGAGTCTGGGGGAAAGTGGGGTTCAGACGGCCTTGATCTTGAAGACCTTCTGCGCATTGGTCTGGAAGAACATCTTCTTGTCCTCGGCGCTCATGCTCATCTTGTCCATGGCGGTAACTTCGTCCACCGCGTATTGGTAGGGGTAGTCCATGGCGTAAAGCACACGGTCCACACCCACGATGGACTGGGTGAACTTGATCGCCGGCTCCCAGGCCACGCCGCTGTTGGTGATGTAGAAATTTTCACGCAGGTAGTCGCTGGGCTTTTTCTTCAGGGGCTTGATGCTCTCATAGCGCTGAGAACGGACGGTGGCCTGGTGCATGTAGTCCAGGCGGTAGGACCAGAACGGCAGGGCTTCGCCCATGTGGCCGATGATCATCTGCAGCTTGGGGAAGCGGTCGAACACGCCTGAGGTGATGATGCGCAGCGCGTGCAGGCCCGTCTCCACGCCAAAGCCGTAAATGGCGCCGTCCAGACCGCACTCCTGGAAGGACTGGATCATGTTGCGGGGCAACGAATTGGGATGCAGGTAGATGGGCGTATCGTGCGCCTCGGCGGCGGCAAAGATGTCCCAGAACTTGGTATCCGACAGGTACTCGCCATGGGTGTGCGAGTTGATGATCACCGAATTCATGCCCAGCTGCGTGACGCCGCGCTCGATCTCCTTGGCGGCCGCTTGGGGGTCTTGCACGGGCACAGCGATCATGCCGGTAAAGCGCGTGGGGTGGCGCTTGACGGCGTCGGCCAGCTGGTCGTTGGCCACGCGGCTAAAAGACACGGCGGTGTCCTTGTCCATGATCTGCACGCCGGGGGCGGTCAGGGCGATCACCTGGTGGTCGATGCCGGCCTCGTCCATGTGGCCCAGGCGAACCTGATCGAGGTCCTGCAGGCAGCGCATGATGTGGCGGGCGCGCTCGCTGGGGCTGCTCATGTAAAAGCCCATCAAGCCCTTGAAGCCGGGGTCCACATCGCTGCCGGCCAGGATCTTGTTATAGATCTTGAGCATTTCTGGCGGGGCGAATGCCTCTTCGGTGGCGATGCGAAGGTAGGGCTTGCTGGTCTCCGTGCTCATGATGATCTTTCTTGGAAGGGAAAAAGATGAGATCTTATTTAGCGTCTCGATCCCTCACAATACGCCAATTTCAGCGACCACCTTTCTCGCTTCGCGATAAATCCCTTCTGTTTCTCAGCCCATGGACACGCTTGCCAACCTTCAGGCCTTCATCGCCGTGGCCGACGCCGGCAGCTTCTCGGAGGTGGGCCGGCGCCTGCAACTGGCGCCCTCGGTCATTGCCAAGCGCATCGACCAGCTGGAGTGGCGCATCAAGGCCCCGCTGTTCGTGCGGACCACGCGCAAGCTCAGCCTCACCGACGTGGGCGAGCGCTACCTGCCCCTGGTGCGCACGCTGGTGCGTCAGCTGGACGACACCCTGGCCGGCATGGCCCAGGCCAGTGGCGACCTGGAGGGCCACATCCGGGTGAAGGTTCCCACCACCCTGGGCACCCTGCACCTGAGCGAGCTGCTGCAGCGCTTCATGCGCGAACAGCCCCGCATCAGCATGGACATCGTGCTGGCCGACCGCACCGTCAACCCCCTGGAGGAAGGCTTCGATCTGGCCATCGGCGCCCTGCCCGAGCTCTACGGGCAGGTGCGAGATTTTGCGCTGGCGCCCATTCGCCGACGCCTGTGCGCCGCCCCGGCCTACCTCGAGCGGCGTGGTACCCCCACTCGGGTGAACGAACTGGTGGACCACGATTGCCTGGTGTTCATGACCTCTGGCTCATTCTGGGAGTTCGACACGCCGCAGGGCCTGCTGGGTGTGGAAGTCAGGCCCAAGCTCAAGACCAACGACGGGGTGGCCCTGTGCCAGGCCTGCGTGCAAGGCATGGGCATCGGCATGGTCTCGGACTACCTGGCGGCTCCGGCTCTGGCCCGCGGTGAGCTCGTGGAGCTCATGCCCGAGCTGAAATTCCCCGACATCTGGCTCAAGGCGCTGGTGCCGGTGCAGCGCCTGGACGTGCCACGCATCAGCATGCTGCTGCAATGGCTGAGCCAGCACCTGCAGCTCGAGCAGATCGTGCCCGAAGCGGGCGCCTGACCGGAGAGGCGCTGTCAGCCTGGCCATGAACCGTGGCCCGGTCTCCATCAAGGCCCCTATCAAGGCACCTATTGCATTGATTGGAACAATCAATAAAGATTTTCGATTGAAAGGGCCTATGATTCAGGCCATCCTGACGCAACAAGCGCAGGACTATTTTTTTCAACCTCATGGAGTTCACGTCGTGTCCCTGATCAACACCCCCGTCCAGCCGTTCAAAACCCAAGCCTTCCACAACGGCAAATTCATCGAAGTCACTGATCAAAGCCTCAAGGGCAAGTGGTCCGTGCTGATCTTCATGCCGGCCGCCTTCACCTTCAACTGCCCCACCGAAATTGAAGACGCCGCCGACAACTACGCCGAGTTCCAGAAAGCCGGCGCCGAGGTCTACATCGTCACGACCGACACGCACTTCTCGCACAAGGTGTGGCACGAGACCTCCCCCGCCGTGGGCAAGGCCAAGTTCCCCCTGGTTGGCGACCCCACGCACCAACTGACCCGCGCTTTTGGCGTGCACATCGAGTCCGAAGGCCTGGCCCTGCGCGGCACCTTCGTGATCAACCCTGACGGCAAGATCAAGACCATGGAAGTGCACTCCAACGAGATCGCCCGTGACGTCTCCGAGACCCTGCGCAAGCTCAAGGCTGCCCAGTACACCGCCGCCAACCCCGGCCAGGTGTGCCCCGCCAAGTGGAAAGAAGGCGCCAAGACCCTGGCACCCTCGATCGACCTGGTCGGCAAGATCTAAGCACCCTGCTACCCGCCCTGCTCCGCAGGGCGCTGAGCGCAGCGCATGCCGGCCACCAGCCGAACGTGCGCTGTACCCAGCGAATCCCCGAATCGATGTCCACTGGCCGGCGCCGCTGTGCGCAGCCACTGGACAAGCTCGCCCTGACCCCTGGAGATGACCATGCTCGACGACAGCCTCAAAGCCCAACTGCAGCAATACCTCGGCCTGCTGCGCCAGCCCATCCGCCTGATCGCCTCGCTCGACGACAGCGAGACCGGCGCGGACATGAAAAACCTGCTGGAGACCATCGTCAGCCTGTCCGACAAGGTGACGCTCGACACCTCCGGCCAAGATGCCCGCCGCCCCTCCTTTGTGGTGGCGCGCGAGGGCGAAAGCCAGGGCGTGCGCTTTGCCGGCCTGCCCCTGGGCCATGAGTTCACCTCCCTGGTGCTGGCGCTGCTGTGGACCGGCGGCCACCCGCCCAAGGTCGAGCAGGAGGTGCTGGACAACATCCGCGCACTGGACGGTGACTTCCGCTTCGAAGTCTACATGTCCCTGTCCTGCCACAACTGCCCGGACGTGGTGCAGGCGCTCTCACTCATGGCCATCTTCAACCCCCGCATCCAGACGGTGGTGATTGAAGGCGGCGCCTTCCAGAAAGAGGTGGAGGAGCGCCAGATCATGGCGGTGCCCATGGTGTTCCTCAATGGCCAGGTCTTCGGCTCGGGCCGCATGGATGTGGAAGAAATTGTCGCCAAGCTCGATACCGGCTCGGCCGCCCGCGAAGCAGCCAAGCTCGATGCCAAAGAAGCCTATGACATGCTGATCGTCGGCGGCGGCCCTGCCGGCGCGGCTGCGGCCGTGTACGCCGCACGCAAGGGCATCCGCACTGGCATCGCCACCGAGCGACTGGGCGGCCAGGTCAATGACACCCTGGGCATCGAGAACTACATCTCCATCCTCGAGACCGATGGCCCCAAGCTGTCGGCCGCGCTCGAAGCCCACGTCAAGCACTACGGCGTCGAGACCCTCACGCAGCAGCGCGCGGTAGAACTCATTCCGGCCAGCGAGCCCGGTGGCCTGGTGCAGGTGCGCATGGACAACGGCGGCACGCTCAAGGCGCGCAGCGTGATCCTGTCCACCGGCGCGCGCTGGCGCAATGTCAACGTGCCCGGCGAGCAGGAGTACAAGAACAAGGGCGTGGCCTACTGCCCGCACTGCGACGGCCCGCTCTTCAAGGGCAAGCGCGTCTCGGTGATCGGCGGAGGCAACTCCGGCGTGGAAGCGGCCATCGACCTGGCCGGCGTGGTGCAGCACGTCACGCTGGTGGAATTCGCAGAGCAGCTCAAGGCCGACGCGGTGCTGGTGGCCAAGCTCAAAAGCCTGCCCAATGTGAGCATCGTCACGAACGCCCAGACCACCGAGATCACGGGCGAGGGCGGCAAGGTCAATGGCCTGCGCTACAAGGACCGTGCCACAGGCCAGGAGACCACGGTGGCGCTGGAAGGCGTGTTTGTGCAGATCGGCTTGGTGCCCAACACCGAGTGGCTCAAAGGCACCTTGGCTCTTAGCCGCTTCGGCGAGATCGAGGTGGATGCCAAGGGCCACACCAACCTGTCCGGCGTGTTCGCGGCCGGCGATTGCACCACGGTGCCCTTCAAGCAGATCATCATTGCCGCCGGTGACGGCGCCAAGGCGGCGCTGGCCGCCTTCGACCACCTGATGCGCCTGCCCGCCCCGGCCAAGGAAGCAGTGGCCGCCTGATTGACCAAGAGGCTCTGCCCATAAAAAACGGCCCTGCGGGGCCGTTTTTTATTTGCGCTTCAGGCGTTACCCAGGGACAGGCCCCAGCGCGCCAGCGCCGCGTCATCGGACACCCGGGCGTCCACCCAGCGCGCACCCTCGGGAGTGGCTTCTTTCTTCCAGAAAGGCGCCTGGGTCTTGAGGTAATCCATCAGGAACTCGCAGGCCATAAAGCTCTGGCCCCGGTGGGCCGAGCTCACGGCCACCAGCACGATCTGGTCGGTCGGATGCAGCAGGCCCACGCGGTGCACCACGCGGGCGGCGTAAATGTCAAAGCGCCGCAGGGCTTCGTCGATCATGGCCTCGATGGCCTTTTCCGTCATGCCCGGGTAGTGCTCGAGCTCCATGGACTGCACCTCGCCCTGGACCACCGCGGTGTCGCGTTCCAGGTGCTCATGGCGGTCGCGCACCGTGCCGATGAAACTGCACACGGCACCCACCCGCCTGTCCTGTGCGCGCAGCGCCTGCACCTCGGCGCCCAGGTCGAAGTCTTCGGTTTGGATGCTCACGCGCGCCATGGCTCAGCCCCCCGTCACAGGTGGAAAGAACGCGACTTCGCAGCCCTCACTCAGGGGAGCCGATTCGTCGCTCATGGTCTGGTTGAGGGCGGCGCGCACCGGGCGGCTTCGGGCCAGCGCCTGCGCATGGGCCGTGTCGCGGGCGATCAGCTCGTCGCGCAGCTGCGCCAGGGTGAGCGCAGTGGTCTCGCAGCTTTCGCCCGGGCCCAGGGCCTCGCGCAGGGAGGCAAAGTACTTGATCTGGATCTTCATCAGCGGATGCCGTCCATCAGGGAAGACAAGGGAATGAAACGCACGAGCTCGCCTGGCGCAATGACGCGGCCCGGCGGGTTGTCCACCAGCCCGTCGGCCCACTGTGCTGAGGTCAGCACGCCCGAGCTTTGATTGGGGAACAGATCCACCCCGCCTTGAGCGTTGCGGCGGGCGCGCAGGAACTCGCGCCGCTTGTCGGCCTTGGGCCAGGCGAAGTGGGCCGGCAAGCTCAGGGCCTCGGGCTCGGTGGCCTGTGCGCCCTGCAAACGCAGCAGGAAGGGCCGCACCAACAGCAGAAAAGTCACGAAGCTGGAGACGGGATTGCCCGGCAGGCCAATGAAATGCGCAAAGCCCAGCTCATGGCGGACGCGGCCGTAGGCAAAGGGCTTGCCCGGCTTGATGGCAATCTGCCAGAGGTGCAACTCGCCCAGGGCCTGCACAGCAGGCTTGATGTGGTCTTCCTCGCCCACCGACACGCCGCCGCTGGTGAGGATGAGGTCGTGCTGGCGGGCCGCCTCGGCCAGCGCCTGCACGGTGGCCTCGCGGCGATCGGGCACGATGCCCAGATCGCTCACCTCGCAGCCCAGGCGCTGCAGCAAGGCGCGCAGGAAAAATCGATTGGAGTTGTAAATGGCCCCGGGCGGCATGGCCTCGGGGGCCACCTGGCCTGGCATCACCAGCTCATCGCCGGTGGAGAACAGCGCCACCCGTGGACGGCGCGCCACCGGCAGCTCTGCAAAGCCGATGCTCGCAGCCAGCCCCAGCGAAGCAGGTGAGAGGCGCTGGCCCGCGGCCAGCACCACCGCGCCTTGGGCCACATCCTCGCCACGGCGACGTATCCATTGGCCGGGCGTGGGCAAGACCTTCACTTCTACTTCAGCGCCCTCGCGCACGATGCAGTCTTCCTGCATCACGATGGCATCGGCCCCGGGCGGCACAGGTGCACCCGTGAAGATGCGGGCCGCCGAGCCAGGGGCCAGCGGCTGGCCACTGCTGCCGGCAGCAATGCGCTGAGAGACGGTCAGTACCGGCGAGCGCCGCACATCCTCGACCCGCAGGGCATAACCGTCCATGGAGCTGTTGTCGTGGCCTGGCACGTCCAGGGCCGAACGCAGGTCGCTGGCCAGCACGCGGCCATCGGCTTCGAAAGTGGAGACCGACTCGGTGGCCAGCACCGGCTGGGCCTGGCGCAGCAGGTCTTGCAAGGCCTCGTCCAGAGGCAGGAGAGGCGCACGCTGCGGAAGGCCGGAGGGGGACGAACTCATGGGGTCGGGCAGGTGGCAGGCCCAGGGCGCTGTGCCTGCCCAGTTGGCCTGTGGTTGAAATCGGATGAATTGTCGACGAGGAAGGCCACCACCGCAGCCGCATCGTTGAGGTCCAGCACCGGCAGCAGGGTCGGCTCTGGCAGGCGAGCGGGATCGTCGGTGGCGATGGCGCGAATGAAGGCATCCTGGGGGTACAGCACCGGGCGCGGAGATTCGCCGGGCGCCTCGGCACGCCAGACCTCGATCTTGGGCAGGGCGCCCTGCTTGAAGCCCTCCACCAGAACCCAGTCCACCGAAGGGTCGAGCTGGTCCAGCAGGTCCTCGAGCTGCCAGGCACCCGGCTGCTCGAGTTCGCGCATGAGCGCCAGGCGTCGGCTGGAGGCAATGAGCACCTCATAAGCGCCTGCTTGGCGGTGGCGCCAGCTGTCCTTGCCAGGGCGATCGATGTCGAATTCGTGATGGGCGTGCTTGATCACAGACACGCGCAGGCCGCGGCCCTTGAGCAGGGCCACCACCTGCTCGACCAGCGTGGTCTTGCCCGCGCCGGAATATGCGGCGAAACCGACGACCTTCATCGCGCGCTGCCGGCTCAGTCGGCCGCGTGCTCGGTGATGTAGGCCTTGACCTGGGCCACATCGGCCGGCATCACCCTGACCTTGCGCGGCTTGGCCTCCAGACCCTCGAAACCGGGGGGCCGGGCTGGGGGCTGACCCAGGGCCTCTTCGATGGTGGCGGCGAACTTGATGGGCAAGGCCGTCTCCAGCACCAGCATGGGCACGCCGGGCTGCAGCTGCTCGCGCGCAACCTTCACACCGTCGGCCGTGTGCGTATCGATCACCTCGCCAAAGCGCTGATGCGTGTCGCGGATGGTGGCCAGGCGGTTGAGGTGCGTGCTCTTGCCGCTGGCAAAGCCATAGCGGGTTTTCGCCTCGGCAAAGGCCGGGTGCTGCCCCAGATCGAAAAAGCCTTGCGCACTCAGCGCATCGCTGAACAGGGCCTTGGTCTTGGCGGCGTCACGGCCGAGCAGGTCGAACACGAAGCGCTCGAAGTTAGAGGCCTTGGAAATGTCCATGGAGGGGCTGGAGGTCTCGTGCGTGTCAGCGCCCACGCGCACCCGGTACATGCCGGTGCGGAAGAACTCGTCGAGCACATCGTTCTCATTGGTGGCCACCACCAGGCGGGCCACCGGCAGGCCCATCATGCGGGCCACGTGACCGGCGCAGATGTTGCCGAAATTGCCAGAAGGCACCGTGAAAGCCACTTGCTGCTCATCGCGCGTGGTGGCCTGGAAGTAGCCGGCAAAGTAGTACACCACCTGGGCCAGCAGGCGCGCCCAGTTGATGGAGTTGACCGTACCGATCTTGTAGCGGCGCTTGAACTCAAGGTCGTTGGAGACGGCCTTGACGATGTCCTGGCAGTCGTCGAACACACCGTCGATGGCGATGTTGTGGATGTTCTCGTCAAGCAGGCTGAACATCTGCGCCTGCTGGAAGGGGCTCATGCGGCCCTTGGGCGAGGTCATGAAGACACGCACGCCTTTTTTGCCGCGCATGGCGTATTCGGCGGCGCTGCCGGTGTCACCGCTGGTGGCGCCCAGGATGTTCAGCTCTTCGCCGCGGCGGGCCAATTCGTACTCGAACAGGTTCCCCAGCAGCTGCATGGCCATGTCCTTGAAGGCCAGGGTCGGGCCGTTGGACAGAGCCTGCAGGTATACGCCGTCTTCGAGCCGGCGCAGCGGGGCGATCTCGGGCGAGCCGAACACCTCTTGGGTGTAGGTCTTGCGGCACAAGGCCAGGAGATCGGCCTCGGGGATGTCGTCGATGTAGAGCTTGAGGATCTCGAAGGCGAGGTCCGCATAGCCGCGCGTGGCCCAAACCTGGCGCAGCTCGGCCAGGCGACCGGCGATCTGGGGGTAGCTTTCTGGCAGGTAGAGGCCGCCGTCGGGCGCCAGGCCTTCGAGCAGGATCTCGCAAAAGCGCTTGCGGTCTGCATGGCCGCGGGTGGAGAGGTAGCGCATCAGGCCAGCTCCTCCTTGCGGATGCGTGTGATGGGCGCCAGCACGCTGGGCAGACCCTGCATCTTGGCCATGGCCTCGTTCATGCGGGCCTCCACGCACTCGTGCGTGAGGATGATGAGGTCGGTCTGGTTGAAGCCCTCGCCGCCTACCTCGTCGGCCTCGCGCTGCAGCACGGCATCGATGCTGATGCCGGCTTCGGCCAGGATACCGGTGACGCGGGCCAGCACGCCAGCCTCGTCGGCCACGCGCAGGCGCAGGTAGTAGCTGGTGCTGACCTCGCTCATGGGCAGCACGGGCAGGCTGCTCATGGCGTCAGGCTGGAAGGCCAGGTGCGGCACGCGGTTGAGCGGGTCGACCGTGTGCAGGCGCGTGACGTCCACCAGGTCGGCGATGACCGCGCGGGCGGTGGGTTCGCTCCCCGCGCCCTGGCCGGAGTACAGCGTGGTGCCCACGGCATCGCCCTGCACCACCACGGCGTTCATGGCGCCCTCGACGTTGGCAATCAGTCGCTTGGCCGGCACCAGGCTGGGGTGGACCCGCAGCTCGATGCCTTGCGCTGCCCGCTTGGTGATGCCCAGCAACTTGATGCGGTAGCCCAGCTG
>JAIXPL010000020.1 GCA_027486255.1 Comamonadaceae bacterium | reverse complement strand
TTTCTTCAACTCTTCGATCAGGGCAGTCACGGCCTTGTCGATACCGCGCTTCAGGTCCATCGGGTTCATGCCGGCGGCCACGTACTTCATGCCTTCGCGCACGATGGCCTGGGCCAGCACGGTGGCGGTGGTGGTGCCGTCACCGGCGTTGTCGCTGGTCTTGGAAGCGACTTCCTTGACCATCTGCGCGCCCATGTTCTGCAGCTTGTCTTTGAGCTCGATTTCCTTGGCCACGGACACACCGTCCTTGGTCACGGTGGGGGCGCCGAAGGAGCGCTCGAGCACCACGTTGCGGCCCTTGGGGCCCAGGGTCACTTTCACTGCGTTGGCCAGGATGTTCACACCCTCGACCATGCGCGCGCGGGCTTCACCGCCGAAAACCACGTCTTTAGCTGCCATTTGGTATCTCCAGATTCAATTCAAAAAATGCGTTGATCAGACGAAAGTCTGATTACTTCTCAACCACGGCGAAGAGGTCTTCCTCTTTCATGACCAGCAGTTCTTCGCCATCGACCTTGACGGTCTGGCCGCTGTACTTGCCGAACAGCACGCGGTCGCCGACTTTGACGCCCATGGCGGCGGCTTCGCCTTTGTCGTTCTTCTTGCCAGGGCCGACGGCCATGACTTCACCCTGGTCGGGCTTTTCAGCGGCGCTGTCGGGAATGACGATGCCAGAGGCGGTTTTGGTTTCGTTCTCGACGCGCTTGACGATCACGCGGTCGTGCAGGGGGCGAAGTTTCATGGACTCTCCGTACAAAGGTTGTTGTTGAAAACGAAAGGCGTCCACATAAGTGGGCGCCTGCTAACTAAAGCTGAGGCCGGGTGCTGCACCGCGAACGGTTGTTAGCACTCAACGCCATCGAGTGCTAATCATAGGGGCGAATCCGCCCTCTTTCAAGAGGGGGGGTATTCAGGTGGGCTCCACCAGGGAGTGGAGGGGCATTTTGCGTGGCCAGCCCTAGAGGAATTCATGCGTCTTCAGGCCTGGGCGAACGCTGTAGTCCGGGGTCAGGCCCATGCTCTGGAGTTAGAGCTGCTCCTGCACGCTCAAGCAGTAGGGCAGCGCGGGGCGGGCCCTTTGCCCCGCCCGGTCGGCATTTGGGACAATCGCCCGATGACTTCCCAACTCACCCTCACCCGTCCCGACGATTGGCACCTGCATGTGCGCGATGGCGATGTGCTGGCCACCGTGGTGCCGCACACGGCGCGCCAGTTCGGCCGCGCGATCATCATGCCCAACCTCAAGCCGCCGGTGACCACGGCGGCCCAGGCCCTGGCCTACCGCGACCGCATCCGGGCCGCCGTGCCGGCCGGAATGAGTTTTGAGCCCTTGATGACGCTCTACCTCACCGACAAGCTGGCGCCTGAGGAGATCGAGCGCGCCAAGGCGGCGGGCGTGGTGGCTGCCAAGCTCTACCCGGCCGGTGCCACCACCAACAGCGATGCGGGCGTGACCGAGCTGCGCAAGATTTACCCGGTGCTCGAAGCCATGCAGAAAGTGGGCATGCTGCTGCTGGTGCATGGCGAGGTGACCAGTGCCGACATCGACCTCTTTGACCGCGAGGCTGTCTTCATCGACCGCCACCTCATCCCCCTGCGCCGCGATTTCCCGGGGCTGAAGGTCGTCTTTGAGCACATCACCACGCGCGAGGCCGCGCAGTACGTGAGCGAGGGCAATGAGCTGCTGGGTGCCACCATCACGGCACACCACCTGCTGTACAACCGCAATGCCATCTTCACTGGCGGTATCCGGCCGCATTACTACTGCCTGCCGGTCCTCAAGCGCGAAACCCACCGCCAGGCCCTGGTGCAGGCGGCCACCAGTGGGAACGCCCGCTTTTTCCTGGGCACTGACAGCGCACCGCACCCGGCGCATCTGAAGGAGCACGCCACGGGCTGCGCCGGTTGCTACACCGCGCACGCGGCGCTGGAGCTCTATGCCGAGGCCTTCGAGGCCGCCAATGCCCTGGACAAACTCGAGGCCTTCGCCAGTTTCAATGGGGCCGACTTCTATGGCCTGCCGCGCAACAGCGGCACGGTGACGCTGGAAAAAACCACGTGGACCACGCCCGAGCATTTCCCCTTCGGTGCCGCCGAGCTCAAGCCCTTGCGGTCGGGTGAAAGCCTGACTTGGCGCCAGGTGTGAAGGTCCGGCCCGCTAGGGCCAGGTGCCCATGAGCGGCTCGGCCTGGTTCGAGTCTCTGCACTGGGGCGGGCCCTGGATGGCCCCCTTCGCCGGCCATGCCGCGCCGGTGATGCAGGCCCTGCGCCAGGGCCAGACGGTGGCGCAGCTGCTCAATGCGCTGGCCGATGGGCAGCAGGCGTCTGGCGGCGAGGTGGTGCCGGTTCGCTTTGTCTCTCAGGCCTGCCTGCCCGAGGGCCAGGCCTATGAAGACTTCATCTTTCGCCACCACCAGGTGCCCACGCGGGACAATCTGCATGACCTCTTCAACGGCCTGGCCTGGTTGCGCTTTCCCCGCACCAAGGCGCGCCTGAATGCGCTGCAGGCGCAGGCCATCGTGTCGGCGGGCGTGGGTGCCACGCGCGGGCCGCTGCGGGATGCGCTGACCCTGTTCGATGAAAACGCCGCCTTGCTGCTGGGCCCGCCTGACTTGCTGGAGGCGCTGCGCGCTCGCCAGTGGCGACGCCTCTTCATTGAGCTGCGCCCGCTCTGGGACCAGGCGCAGGTGATGCTGTTTGGCCATGCGGCCCAGGAAAAGCTGCAGCAGCCGCGCAAGGCGATCACGGCCCATGTGTATCTGCCGCGCCGCCCCTTGCCGGCCGAGGGTCTGGATGCCGCCCTCGCGCAGGACCTGGAGCCTACCCTCCTGGCTGAAAAACCCTACTCCCCGCTCCCCATTTTGGGCATTCCCGGCTGGTGGCCCGCCAACCAGGACGTTTCTTTCTATGATGATCCTTGTGTTTTCCGGCCCGTGCCCCAGGCTCGGGCACCGATGGCCCCTTGATCCGCATGAGTTGGCCCCCATCTGCTAACTCAGCCGTCCCATGGGGGCAAAAGTTTCGTGTTGTTCACCCGCTGCCTGTCAGCCTTGGAGGAGTTGAGACCCTATGAAAAGAATCCTGCTGTTTGTTGCCACCAACCTGGCCATCGTGCTGGTGCTGGGCATCGTGGCCAACCTGCTGGGCGTGAACCGTTTCCTCACGTCCAACGGACTGAACCTGACGGCCCTGCTCGGCTTTGCCCTGATCATGGGTTTCGGTGGCGCGTTCATTTCGCTGCTGATCAGCAAGCCCGTGGCCAAGTGGTCTTCTGGCGTGCAGGTGATCACCCAGCCGGCCAACGCCGATGAGGCCTGGATCCTCAACACCGTGCACGCCCTGGCCGACAAGGCCGGTATTGGCCGACCGGAAGTGGGTATCTTCGAGGGCGAGCCCAATGCCTTTGCCACGGGCGCCTTCAAGAACAACGCCCTGGTGGCCGTCTCCACGGGCCTGCTGCAAGGCATGACGCGCGACGAGATCGAGGCCGTGCTGGGCCACGAGGTGGCGCACATCGCCAATGGCGACATGGTCACCATGACGCTCATCCAGGGTGTGATGAACACCTTTGTGGTGTTCTTGAGCCGCGTGGTGGGTTACCTGGTCGACAGCTTCCTGCGCAAGAACGACCAGGAAAACACCGGCCCAGGCATGGGCTACTACATCACCACCATCGTGCTGGACATCGTGCTGGGTTTCGTGGCCGCCATCATCGTGGCTTGGTTCTCGCGCCAGCGCGAGTTCCGTGCCGATGCCGGTGCGGCCCAACTGCTGGGGCGCAAGCAGCCCATGATCAATGCCTTGGCCCGCCTGGGCGGCATGGTGCCTGGCGAGTTGCCCAAGTCGGTGGCGGCCCTGGGCATTGGCGGCAACGTGGGGCAGTGGTTTGCGACTCACCCACCTATCGAGGAGCGCATCGCCGCGCTGCAGAACGCCAGCTGAAGCAGGGGTGCTACCCTGAGACCACAAAGCCGCCTTCGGGCGGCTTTGTTCATGGTGGCGCGTCTTGGCGACAACGCGCCGGCCCTATCGCTCTGGAGCCAAGCGCCGGCGGTGCGGTGCGCGCCTGAAGGCGCCTTTGCGGGGCCGAGGAGCACAGCCCCTGGCGGATCAGGGCGGGCACATGTTTGAGCCCCTTCAGGGGCGAGTTTGTGCCCGACCCCGCCAGGGGCGAGCACCGCAGGGAAGCCCGAAGGGCCCCCGCAGTGAAGCCTGAGGGCGTGCACCGCACCGGCAGCGCGTCGTCGTCAAAGCGATCCAATAAAAAAACCGCCCGAAGGCGGTTTTTCTACTCGCGCCCAGCGGCCTTACTTGAGGCCGGCGGCCGCGCGCAGCAGCTGGGCCTTGTCGGTGCGCTCCCAGCTGAACTCGGGCTCGTCGCGGCCGAAGTGGCCGTAGGCGGCGGTCTTTTGGTAGATGGGGCGCAGCAGATCCAGCATCTGGATGATGCCCTTCGGGCGCAGGTCGAAGTGCTCGTTCACCAGGGCGGCGATCTTCTCGTCGGCCACCACGCCGGTGCCCAGTGTGTTGATGGTGATGTTCATCGGACGCGCCACGCCAATGGCGTAGGCCACCTGGATCTGGCACTTTTTGGCCAAGCCGGCGGCCACGATGTTCTTGGCCACGTAGCGCGCTGCGTAAGCGGCCGAGCGGTCCACCTTGGAGGGGTCCTTGCCGGAGAAGGCGCCACCGCCGTGTGGGCAGGCGCCGCCGTAGGTGTCCACGATGATCTTGCGGCCGGTCAGGCCACAGTCGCCCTGCGGTCCGCCAATCACGAAGCGGCCGGTGGGGTTGATCAGGTATTTGGTGTCCTTGAGCCACTCTTTGGGCAGCACCGGCTTGATGATCTCTTCGATCACAGACTCGGTGAAGCTGGCCTTCATCTTGGTGGCGGTCTCCGACTGGTCGGGGCTGTGCTGGGTGGACAGCACCACGGTGTCGATGCTGTGGGGCTTGCCGTCGACATAGCGCATGGTGACCTGGCTCTTGGCGTCCGGGCGCAGGAAGGGCAGGCGCCCGTCCTTGCGCAGCTGGGCCTGGCGCTCGACCAGGCGGTGCGCGTAGTAAATCGGCGCGGGCATCAGCTCGGGCGTCTCGTCGCAGGCGTAGCCGAACATCAGGCCCTGGTCGCCGGCGCCGATGTTCAGGTGGTCGTCGGAGGCATGGTCCACGCCCTGAGCGATGTCGTTGGACTGCTTGTCATAGCAGACCATGACGGCGCAGCCCTTGTAGTCGATGCCGTACTCGGTGTTGTCGTAGCCGATGCGCTTGATGGTGTCGCGCGCCACCTGGATGTAATCCACATGCGCGTTGGTGGTGATCTCACCGGCCAGCACCACCAGACCGGTGTTGGTCAGGGTTTCAGCGGCCACGCGGGAGCGGGGATCCTGCGCGAAGATCGCATCGAGGATGGCGTCTGAAATCTGGTCGGCCACCTTGTCGGGGTGACCTTCTGAAACCGATTCGGACGTGAAGAGATAGTCGTTCGCCATTTACGTACACTCCTGTGAAGTTGCTCGGCGCGTTGCCGGCGGGGAGTCGCGGCGAACGCTTTAGCAGAATTGTTTAAGGTCGCCCTGCAAGTAGTTCTGTAACTCGGCGACCGCAGTCATTATAGGCAGCTCCCGTCTCCGGCCGATCCCCTTTGACCCTTTGCGGCCCCATGGCTTGATGTTCCTTTTCTTTCGATTCCTGTCACGCTGGCCTCTGCCCCTGTTGCATGCCCTGGGCGGACTGCTTGGTTGGCTGGTGTGGGCGCTGAGCCCAGCCTACCGCCGCAGCTTCCGCGCCAATGTGGCCCAGGCGGGGCTGTCCTTCGAGCAGGCCCGCCCCGCCATCGCTGATGCCGGCCGCTTCGTGGCGGAGCTGCCCCGGCTCTGGATGCGGCCACACCAGCAGTCGTGCCTGGCGCAGGTGAGCGTGTCGGGCCGCGAGCATGTGGACGCCGCCCTCGCCAAGGGCCGTGGCGTGGTGTTCTTCTCGGCCCACTGCGGCAGCTTCGAGCTCGCGCCTCAGGCCCTGGCCGAACTCTACGGACCCGTCACCGCGCTGTACCGGCCCGCGCGCCAGCCCTGGCTGGCCCGGCTGATGGCGGCCAGCCGCGAGCGCCCGGGCCTGGTGATGGCGCCAGCCAACTTGGCCGGCATTCGTCAGATGCTCAAGGCGCTGCGGTCCCGAGGGGCGGTGGCCCTGCTCACCGACCAGGTACCACCCGAGGGTCTGGGCGTGTGGGCGCCCTTCTTCGGCCGGCCGGCCTACAGCATGACCTTGGCGGCGCGCCTGGTGCAGCAAAGCGGCGCCGCTCTGATTCCGGTGCGCACCCGTCGCCTGCCGCGTGGCCAGGGCTACCAGCTTGACTTCCTGCCGCCCGTCGCCGATTTCGATACCGCTCCGCCCCCCGACCTGCTGGCGGCCGTGACCCTGGTCAACCGCGCCAATGAGGCACTGATCCTCAGCCTGCCTGGCCAGTACCTCTGGGCCTACGCCCGCTACAAGCAGCCGCGCCGCGAGGGCGGCACGGCGCCCGCTCCACAGGAGGGCGCTGGGGCATGAACTTCTTGAGCCGCCTGGCCACCCGCATGGGCATTGGCCTGATGAAGCGCATGGCCGGCTGGCCCTTGCCGGTGCTGCGCGGACTTGGGGTGCTGCTGGGCGGGCTGCTCTACGTCTTGGTTCTGCCGCGCCGGCGCATCGTGCAGACCAATCTCGCCCTGTGCTTTCCGGCCTTGCACCCCGCTGAACGCACGCGCCTGGCGCGCCAGACCTTTGTGTACTTCGCACAGACCTGGCTGGACCGCAGCTGGCTCTGGCACGGCTCACCCGAGCTGCTGGCCCGCCGGCTCAAGCTGCACGGTGCTCTGCACGAGTTCGAGGGCGATGCGCCCACCATCGTTTTTAGCCCGCATTTCTACGGACTGGACGCAGGGGCCACAGCCATCAACATGCACATCCAGCGTCGCTTTACCTCCATCTACACACCGCAGGCTAATCCTCTGGTGGACGAGTGGATCAAAGCCGGTCGTCTGCGCCTGGGCCGGGTGCGGCTGTTCAATCGCCGCGATGGCGTCAAGGACATCGTCAGTGCCCTGCGCGCCGGCGAGGTGTTGTACCTTCTGCCCGACATGGACTTTGGTTCTGAAGGCACGGTGTTCGCCCCCTTCTTTGGTGTGCCGGCATCCACCGTACCGTCGATTGCCCGCTTTGCCCGCCTGGGCCGGGCCAAGGTGATCTCGGTGGTGTCGCGCCTGACGCGCGATGGCTATGAGGTCGAGGTCAAACCGATGTGGCCTGATTTCCCCCTGGGGGACCTGCTGGCCGACACAGCGCGCGGCAACCAGTTGCTCGAGGGTTTCATCCGCGAGATGCCGGCCCAGTACTACTGGGTGCACAAGCGCTTCAAGACCCGCCCGCCTGGGGAGCCTGCCGTCTACTGAAGCCGGTGGCCTGCTCAGTCCAGGGCCGGCGGCTCGTCTTCGGCGGGCGCCGAGGACGGGGTGGGGGAGGGTGAGACGCTGCCCTCCTCATGGGCCCATTGCCACAGGATCTGGCCGGCTTCTTCCAGCCCTTGCCGCTTGAGCGCCGAGAACAGCCGCACCTCACCGCCACCTGCCTGCAGCCGGACGATGGACAGCACCTTGGCCCCTTCTGCACGGGTGAGTTTGTCGGCTTTGGTCAGCAGCACCAAAAACTTCAGGCCCGCCTCCACCCGGGGGCGGATCACGTCAAGCAGGATCTCGTCGAGCTCGGTCATCCCTTGCCGGGGGTCACACATCAACACCACGCCCTTGAGGTTGGGGCGCGTTTGCAGGTAATTGGCCATCACCCGCTGCCAACGCAGCTTGGCCTCCTTGGGCACGGCCGCGTAGCCATAGCCCGGCAGGTCGGCCAGCACGGCGTCGGTCAGGCCCTGCTTGCCCAGTGAAAACAGGTTGATGCTCTGGGTGCGTCCAGGCGTCTTGGAGGCAAAGGCCAGGCGGTGCTGCTGGGTCAGGGTGTTGATGCAGGTGGACTTGCCCGCATTGGAGCGGCCCACAAAGGCGATTTCCGGCACATCGAGCACCGGCAGGTGCTGCAGCTGCGGTGCGGTGGTCAGGAAGCGGGCGGTGTGCAGCCAGCCCATGGCCACCTTGGGATCGACGGGGGGAGGCGCAGGCAAGTTCATGGCGAGGAAGGGCAGGGGAATCGCCGCTGAGCGGCGGCTTGGAGAATCGGCCCTTCCACCTTCGGTGGCTGACAGGGGGTACTGGAAGCCATTGTAAAATCAAGCGTTTGTGAATTTCCCGCCCCCTCAATTAAAGCGTTCCCTATGAAGCTGCTCGCCTCCTCTTTATTGGCTGCCCTGTTGGCCGCAATCGCTCCCTTGTCCTTTGCAGCCACTGGGGCGCCCAAGCCAGCCGCCAAACCGGACCTGGTCGCAGGCGAGGCTCGGTTCACAGCGGCCTGCGCCGCCTGCCACGGTGCCGATGGCAATTCCGGCTCCCCCGCCAATCCCAAGCTGGCCCAGCAGCACCCTGAATACCTGGTCAAGCAGCTGCGCGAGTACAAGAGTGGCGTGCGCAAAAACGCCATCATGCAGGGCATGGCGGCTGGTTTGTCCGACGACGACATGAAAAACATCGCCTTCTGGCTGGCCAGCAAGCAGTCCAAGCCTGGCTTTGCCAAGGACAAGGAACTGGTCGCCCTGGGCGAGCGCATCTACCGCGGTGGCATTGCCGACCGCCAGATCGCTGCCTGTGCTGGTTGCCACAACCCCACCGGTGCCGGCAACCCCGCCCAGTACCCCCGTCTGGCTGGTCAGCACGCCGACTACACCCAGGCCCAGCTCAGCGCCTACCGCGATGGGGGCCGCCAGAACAGCGTGCAGATGACGCAGGTGGCTGCCAAGCTCAATGACCGCGAGATCCGTGCACTGGCCGACTACATTGCCGGCCTGCGCTGAAGCACAGGGGCCGGGAAGCCCGGGACTGCGCAGGCCTTTGAGCCTCCAGGCTTTGGCCGTCGAGCAGATGCGTTTACAGTTGCTGCGCAGCTGAACGGAACCCCGGTTTGAAAGCCAGATCACCACAGGCGGGTCTTTCGTGAAGAAAGGCCCGCCTTTTTATTTGCCGATGTGCCGCCGCGCCCCAGGTGCCGCCGCCGTTTGAAGGATTGATGCCCCCTCCATGACCGCCAGCATTCAGGACCTTCAAGGGCGCGACGCCAGTCCCACCGGGCGTGGCCTGCTGGAACTTCTGGCATCAATGCGCTTTGCGATCTCGCTGCTCACCCTGATCTGCATCGCCTCCGTCATCGGCACCGTTCTCAAGCAGGCTGAGCCCCAGGTCAACTACGTCAACCAGTTCGGTCCCTTCTGGGCCCAGCTCTTTGGCAAGCTCAACCTCTACACCGTCTACAGCGCCTGGTGGTTTCTGCTGATCCTGGCTTTCCTGGTCGTCAGCACCAGTCTGTGCATTGCGCGCAACACCCCCAAGATTCTGGCGGACCTGCGGCACTTCAAGGAGCACATCCGCGAGCAAAGCCTCAAGGCCTTTCCCCACCGCGCCGAACAGGCCCTGCCAGAGCCGCCGCAAGAGGCTGCGGGTCGTATGGGCCAGGCCCTGGCGGCTGGCGGCTGGAAGGTCAAGCTGCAGCAGCGTGAGCAAGGCTGGATGGTGGCGGCCAAGAAGGGTGCCGCCAACAAGCTGGGCTATATCGCCGCGCACAGCGCCATCGTGTTGGTCTGCGTGGGCGGCCTGCTCGACGGCGACCTGATGGTGCGCCTGCAGATGTGGTGGGGCGATAAGACCGTCTTCAGCGGCGCCGGCATGCTCGCCGATGTACCGGCTAAGCACCGCCTGCCTGCGGCAAACCCGACCTTCCGCGGCAACCTCCTGGTAGCCGAAGGCACGCACTCCAGCACCGCGCTGCTG
The DNA here is from genome assembly GCA_027486255.1 of Comamonadaceae bacterium. Lineage (GTDB taxonomy): Bacteria > Pseudomonadota > Gammaproteobacteria > Burkholderiales > Burkholderiaceae_C > Polaromonas. The sequence continues at coordinate 38,293 of JAIXPL010000020.1, read as the reverse complement.
AACCAGCCTGGCGGCGTGCTGCTGCAGGAGTTGCCGTTTTCCATCGAGCTCAAGAAGTTCATCGTGGAGTACTACTCCACCGGCATGCCCAAGCTGTTTGCCAGCGAGATCGTCATTCACGACAAGGCCACCGGCCAGGCCATCGACCAGCGCGTGGAGGTCAACCACCCCGCCCGCTTCCGGGGCATCGATATTTTCCAGTCCGGCTTTGATGACGGTGGTTCGAGCGTGACGCTCAAGGCCGTTCCCATGAGTGCCGGCGTCAAGCCCTTCGAGGTCACGGGTGTCATCGGCGGCGCCACACCCCTGAGCAATGGCCAAGAGCAACTCAACCTGGAGTTCTCCGGCCTGCGGGTGATCAATGTAGAGAACTTCGGCAGCACACGCGCGGCGGCGCCCGAGGGCCAGTCCCCATTGGCCCACGCCCTGAACAGCCGCCTGGGCGCTGCCAACAAGACCACCACCCGCAAGGAACTGCGCAACGTGGGCCCGAGCGTGAGTTACAAGCTGCGCGACGCCGCCGGCCAGGCCCGCGAGTACAACAACTACATGCTGCCGGTCCGGCTCGACGAGCATCCCGACAGCGTGCCTGTGTTCCTGTTGGGCATGCGCGAGACACCGGCCGATGAATTCCAGTACCTGCGCATCCCGGCAGACCCTGAAGGCGGCAAGACCACCTTCCTGAAGGCCAGAGAACTGCTGCAGCAGCCGGCCAGCCGCGAGGCCGCCGTGCGCCGTTACGTACAGAGCGCCATTCCAGCGGGCCGCCCTGAGATGGCGCAGCAGCTGCAGGCCTCGGCCAGCCGAGCCCTGGCGCTGTTCGCGGGGACCGAGCCCCCTGAAGCCAAAACCACGGCACAGCCCTCGACCAAGAGCCAGCCCGTGGCCGGCTTGCAGGCCGTGTCCGACTTCATGGAAAGCAACGTGCCTGAGGCCGAGCGCCAAAAGGCCAGTGAGGTGCTGATCCGCATCCTCAATGGCGTGCTGTTCGAGCTGGTGCAGATGGGCCGGCAGCAGTCCGGCCTGCCTGCCTTGGAGCTAAACGAATGGACGCAAAATTTCATGGCTCAGGCGGTGCTGAGCCTGTCGGATGCCTTCTTCTATCCGGCACCCATGACCTTCGAGCTCAAGGACTTCCAGCAGGTGCAGGCCAGCGTCTTTCAGGTGGCGCGAGCCCCTGGCCGCAACATTGTCTATCTGGGTTGCCTCTTCCTGATCATCGGTATCTTTGCGATGCTCTACGTGCGTGAGCGTCGGCTCTGGATCTGGCTGGCGCCTGCTGGCCAGGGCTCACAGGCCACCATGGCCCTGTCGACCAACCGCAAGACGCTGGACGGCGACAAGGAATTCGATCATCTGACCTCTCGACTTCTGCAGGTATCACCATGAGCAGCACCCTCCGCCGTGAAGATGGCATTGTCTTGAACGAAGGCTATTTCGCCCGTCGCCAGCCCCTGGACTGGGTGTTTGCCGTCCTGGTGCTGGCCGCAGGCCTGTTTGCCTTTTTCAATTACCAGCATGCCATGGACGGCTACGAGCAGGCCATCCTGATCGGAATCCTTCCGGCCACGGTGGCCCTGGGTTGGTTCTGGCGGCCCCTGCAGGTGCTCATGGGCGTGGTCACAGCCGCTTCCTTGCTGGCCATCGGGTCCTACGGTGGCGACCTGGCCCGGGCCGAGCAGGTGTTCTGGCTGAAGTACTTTCTCTCCAGCCAGTCGGCCATCCTGTGGATGTGCATGCTCTTTTTCATGAGCACCGTTTTTTACTGGTTGCCTGTCCTTATCAAGGGGCAGGGCGGCACCTTCGAATTGCTGGGTTCGCGCCTGGCCTGGACGGCCGTGACCATGGCGCTGATCGGCACCATGGTGCGCTGGTACGAGGGCCATCAGATGGGCCCGGATATCGGCCACATCCCAGTGAGCAACCTCTATGAGGTCTTTGTGCTGTTTTGCTGGATGACGGCACTGTTTTACCTCTACTTCGAGGTTCAGTACGGCACCCGCTCCCTCGGTGGCCTGGTCATGCTGGTGGTGAGCGCGGCCGTGGGCTTTTTGCTCTGGTACACGCTGGTGCGCGAGGCCCATGAGATCCAGCCCCTGGTGCCTGCCCTCAAGAGTTGGTGGATGAAGCTGCACGTGCCGGCCAATTTTGTGGGCTATGGCATGTTCTCTCTGGCGGCCATGGTGTCCCTGGGCTACCTCATCAAACAGCAGGCCCAGCAGACGCAGTGGCACAAGCTCGCGCCCCTGTGGCTGCTGGGCATGGTGATCTGCTTCGTGCCACTGGTGTTCCGCAAGTCTTCCTACGAGGCCGGCGGCATGTACTGGGCCGGCTACCTCGTTGTCTCCGGTGTGGTTGCCGCCATCATGGTGCTGGCACGCAAGCCCATTGCCGAGCGCCTGCCCAGCTACGAGATCATGGACGACGTGATGTACAAGTCCATTGCCGTGGGTTTTGCCTTCTTCACCATCGCCACGGTGCTGGGCGCGCTCTGGGCGGCCGAGGCCTGGGGCGGCTACTGGAGTTGGGACCCCAAGGAGACCTGGGCCCTGATCGTCTGGCTCAACTACGCGGCCTGGCTGCACATGCGGCTTATGAAGGGCCTGCGCGGCACGGTGGCCGCCTGGTGGGCCCTGGCGGGCCTGGGTGTCACCACCTTTGCTTTCCTGGGGGTGAACATGTTCCTGTCGGGCCTGCACAGCTACGGCGAACTCTGAGCGCCTCTAGCCCCACTGCCCTGCGCGGGATTGGACTTGGGTGTCCAATCCCGTTTTGCTTTGTGCGAAAGGTTTTTCCATGCTGATCCAGAACCATGACCACGGTTTTCAACACCGCCAGGCCAGTGAAATCACGCCCCGGCCCGTGTACGAGGGGCGCCGCGAGCTGCTGCGCCTGATGGCCGCGGGCGCGGCCGGCAGCGTGCTGGCGGGCTGGGCGGCCCGCGATGCGCAGGCCCAGGGCGTTGCGCGACCGGGCCAGCTGCCTGCACTGGGCGCTGTGGCCTCCAGGGTGGCCGGCGCCAACACCATGGAAAAGCTCACCAGCTACCAGGATGCCAGCACCTACAACAATTTCTATGAGTTCGGCACGGACAAGGCCGACCCGGCACGCAACAGCGGCCGCTTTCAGACCTCGCCTTGGAGCGTCAGCATCGAGGGCCTGGTCAAGCAGCCGCGCAGCTATGCCCTGGAAGACCTGCTCAAGCTCAGCGCGCAGGAAGAGCGCATCTACCGCCTGCGCTGCGTGGAGGGATGGTCCATGGTCATTCCCTGGATCGGTTATTCCCTCGCTGAACTGATCAAGCGCGTGGAGCCCCTGGGCAGCGCCAAGTACGTGGAGTTCGTCACCGCAGCCGACCCCAAGACCATGCCTTTTGTCGGCTCGCGCGTGCTGGAGTGGCCCTATGTGGAGGCCTTGCGCATGGACGAGGCCATGCATCCGCTGACCTTGCTGAGCTTTGGCATGTACGGCGAGGTCCTGCCCAAGCAGAACGGCGCCCCGGTCCGGCTGGTCGTGCCCTGGAAGTACGGATTCAAGAGCGGCAAGAGCATCGTCAAGATCCGCTTCACCGAGACCGAGCCCAAGACGGCCTGGGTGAAGTCGGCGCCTCAGGAGTACGGCTTTTATTCCAACGTCAATCCCGAGGTGGATCACCCGCGCTGGAGCCAGGCCAGCGAGCGCCGCATCGGTGAGGACGGGCTGTTCGCCAAGAAGCGCAAAACCTTGATGCTCAACGGCTACGCAGCCCAGGTGGGCCAGCTCTATGCCGGCATGGACCTGAAGAAGTTCTACTAAAAAGGCCCAGCCGTGCAGGCCGGCTCTGGCGTGAACAAGCTGCTCTTGCATCCGGTGGCCAAGCCCCTGGTCTTTGCCCTGGCGCTCGCCCCATTTGCCTGGCTGGCCTGGCGTGCGGTCTTCGACCAGTTGGGCGCAAATCCTCAGGAAGCCCTGATCCGTGGGCTGGGTGACTGGGCGCTGCGCTTGGTGTGCCTGGTGCTGGCCGTCACGCCCGTGCGCAGCATCGCCGCGTGGCCGGCTCTCTTGCGCTTCAGGCGCATGCTGGGCCTGTTTGCCTTTTTCTACGCCTTGATGCACCTGCTGGCCTATGCCGTCTTCGACATGGGGCTGGACGCCGCTGAGATCGTGCATGACATCCGCAAGCGGCCCTTCATCTTGCTGGGCACGCTCACGCTGCTGCTTCTGCTGCCTCTGGCCGCCACTTCATTCAACCGTGCCATCAGGCTGCTTGGGGCTGCACGTTGGCAGCGCTTGCATCGCCTGGTGTATGGGGCGGCCCTCACCATGCTCCTGCATTTTTTCTGGATGCGTGCCGGCAAGAACGACTTTGCCGAGGTCTTCGTCTACGCGGGCATCGTGGCGCTGCTGCTGGGCTGGCGCCTCAGGCAAGCACTGCAGCGCCGCCAGGCGGCGTAGCGGGCTAAGCCCGGCTCAGGCCCCCACCAGGCGCTCGTGGCGCATCTGGTCGGCGGTGCTTTCGCGTTCGCGGATCATGTGCACCTTGGCGCCATCGACCAGCAGCTCGGCCGCGCGGCCGCGCGTGTTGTAGTTGCTGGCCATGCTCATGCAGTAGGCGCCGGCCGAGAGTACGGCCAGGATCTCGCCGCCCTGCACGCGCAAGTCGCGGTCGCGGCCGATCCAGTCGCCGCTTTCGCAGATGGGGCCCACCACGTCGTAGCAGGCTGCCGTGGCCGATGCGGCCGGTGGCGCCACCGGCAGGATGCGGTGGAAGGCCTGGTACATGGCCGGGCGCGGCAGGTCGTTCATGGCCGCGTCCACGATGCAGAAGTTTTTCTGCTCGCCCGGCTTGACGTACAGCACCTCTGTCAGGCAGACGCCTGCGTTGCCCACCAGCGAGCGGCCGGGCTCGATCATCAGCTTCTTGCGGCCGTGGCCGCGCGCATCGATCTTGGTCAGCAACTGGGCCCACAGGCTGTCGGCCGCGGGCGGGGTGTCGCCCTGGTAGTCGATGCCCAGGCCACCGCCAAAGTCGATGTGGTGCAGACTGATGCCAGCGGCCTCGATGGCATCCACCAGGTCGAGCACGCGGTCCATCGCGTCCAGGTAGGGCGTCACTTCCGTGATCTGCGAGCCGATGTGGCAATCGATGCCCACCACCTGCAGGCCAGCCAGGCTGGCGGCCACTTGGTAGATGCGCAGTGTCTCTTCATGCGCCACGCCAAACTTGTTGCCTTTGAGGCCCGTGGAGATGTAGGGATGGGTCTTGGGGTCCACGTTCGGGTTGACGCGGATGCTCACGGGCGCCCGGCGCCCGAGTTCGCCAGCCACACGCGAGAGCACGTGCAGCTCCGCTTCGCTCTCCACATTGAAGCAGCCGATGCCCGCCTCCAATGCGCGGCGCATTTCGCCCGGCGTTTTGCCCACACCCGAGAAGATCACCCGACGGGCGTCGCCGCCAGCGGCCAGCACCCGCTCGAGCTCGCCGCCAGAGACGATGTCAAAACCGCAGCCGGCCTGAGCGAACACCTGCAGCACGCCCAGCGAGGAATTGGCCTTCATGGCATAGCAGATCTGCGCATCCCTGCCGGCAAAGCCGCGTTGGTAGGCGGCCAGCGCGTTCAGCATCGCGCCCTTGGAGTAAACGAACAGCGGCGTGCCGTGTGCCGCGGCCAGTTCAGACAGCGCCACCTCCTCAACGAAGAGCTGGTCGGCGCGCAGGTGCACAAAGGGGTGGCCGGGCAGGACGCCGGCCGCAGGTGTGTTGCTCATTTCTGGGTGGCCGGGGCCACGTAGTTGTCTGCCGGGTCAGGAAAGGTCACGGGCGGTGGTGGCGGCGGGACGTCGCGGCCGGATTTGAGCGCGCCCAGCGGCGGCGTGTTAGGAGGCAGGTACAGCGGTCCTTTTTGACCACACGCGCCAAGCAGCATCAGCGCCAGCACGCCGGCGGCCCAGCGGGCAGACCCTAGAATTCGCGCCACATTTGAAGCCAACATCATGATGGGATTGTAATGACCGACCTGGAGTACCTGGACCGTGCGGAAGCCCTGCTCAAAGCGGTGGAGACCGCCTGCGACCGCATCAACGACCAGAGCGATGCGGACATCGACAACCAGCGCAGCGGCGGCATGGTCACCCTGAGCTTTGCCAACCGCAGCCAGATCATCATCAACCTTCAAAAACCGCTGCACGAGGTGTGGATGGCGGCGCAGGCGGGCGGATTTCACTACAAGCTCAACGCCGGCCGCTGGGTGGACACCAAGGACGGCAGTGAATTTTTCGCCCGGCTCAGCGCCTGTGCATCGCAGCAGGCCAGTCAGTCCCTGGCGTTCACGGCCTGAGCTTCACCCCCCGAAAACTGTCCCTTAGTTGCGGAACAGGTCCAGAATGCGGCGCCGCTCCTCGCTGGGTGGCAGCACCTGGATGGGCGCAGGCCCGGCATCGGCGCCCCGGCCGTCCACCCCCAGGCTGGTCACGCCCGAACCCCGGGCGTATTCCTCGTAGTACCACTCGCCGCCCAGGTTCACCACGCCTGCTGGCACCGCGGGTTCCGTCACCGGGACGTTTTTCAGGGCGTGGTCCATGAAATTGATCCATACCGGCAGGCTCAGGCCACCGCCGGTCTCGCGATCGCCGAGCTTGCGCGGCTTGTCGTAGCCCATCCACACCCCCGCCACCAAGGTGGGCTGGTAGCCCACGAACCAGGTGTCGATGGAGTCGTTGGTGGTGCCGGTCTTGCCATACAGGTCGGGCCGCTTGAGCTGTGCCTGCGCCCGCGCGGCGGTGCCCGAACGCGTGATCTCCTGCAGCAAGCTGGACATCACGAAGGCATTGCGCGCATCAATGGCGCGGGCGCTCTCGTTGGGCACCTGCGGGGGTGTTTGCACCAGCACCTTGCCCTGCTGGTCGGTGATGCGTGTGATCAGGTAGGGGTTGACGCGCAGTCCACCGTTGGCGAACACCGCATAGCCGGTGACCATCTGCATGGGCGTGACCGAGCCTGCACCCAGGGCCATGGTGAGGTAGGGCGGATGCTTGTCCGCCTCAAAGCCAAAACGGGTGACCCAATCCTGCGCGTTCTGCGCCCCCACGGCCTGCAGCACCCGAATGGAGACCATGTTCTTGGATTTCTTGAGCGCCGTGCGCAGGCTCATGGGGCCATCGAACTGGCCGTCGTAATTCTTGGGCTCCCAGGGCTGGCCGCCGGTGACGCCGGCATCGAAGAACAGCGGTGAGTCGTTCACCACGGTCGCGGGCGTCATGCCTTTTTCGAGCGCGGCCGAGTAAATAAAGGGCTTGAAGCTCGAGCCCGGCTGGCGCCAGGCCTGCGTCACATGGTTGAACTTGTTCTTGCCGAAGTCAAAGCCGCCCACCAGGGCGCGGATGGCGCCGTCGCGCGGGTCCAGGGCCACTAAGGCGCCCTCCACCTCCGGCAGTTGCGTGATCTCCCATTTGCCGTCGGCGGTCTTCATCACGCGGATGATCGCGCCGCGGCGGATGGCGATGTGGGGCGGTGCCTTCCCAGAGAGACCCGATTGCGCGGGCTTGAGGCCTTCGCCGCTGATCTCCACCGTCTCGCCGTTGGCCCGCACGGCCACCACCTTCTTAGGACCCGCCTCCAGCACCACGGCCGACATCACGTCGCCGTTGTCGGGATGGTCGGCCAGGGCCTCGTCGATGGCCTCCTCGGCCTCCTTGGGGTCGGCCGGCAGGTTGATGAACTTCTCCGGGCCGCGGTAGATCTGCCGGCGCTCGTAATCCATGATGCCCCGGCGCAAGGCCCGGTAGGCGGCCATCTGGTCAGCGGCGTTGGCCGTGGTGTAGACGTTCAGGCCCCGGGTGTAGGCCTCGTTGCCGTACTGGGCCACCATGAGCTGGCGCACCGTCTCGGCGATGAATTCGGCATGCATGCGGCCCGGGTCGGCATTGCTGCGGATGCGCAGCGTCTCGTTCTTGGCGGCCTGGGCCTGCTGGGCGGTGATGAAGCCGTTGTCCTGCATGCGCTCGATGATGTAGAGCTGCCGCGCCCGGGCCCGCTTGGGGTTGGCGATGGGGTTGAACGAGGAGGGCGCCTTGGGCAGGCCCGCGAGCATGGCCGCCTCGGCCACCGTGATGTCTTTGAGGGGCTTGCCGTAGTAGGTCTCAGACGCCGCAGCAAAGCCGTAGGCCCGGTTGCCCAGGAAGATCTGGTTCATGTAGATCTCGAGGATCTGGTCCTTCGTGAGCGTGTGCTCGAGCTTGAAGGTCAGCAGAATCTCGTAGATCTTGCGCGTGTAGCTCTTCTCGGCCGAGAGGTACACATTGCGGGCCACCTGCATGGTGATGGTCGAGGCGCCCTGGCTCTTGAAGGAGCGCACATTGGCCAGGCCCGCCCGGACCACGCCCAGGTAGTCCACGCCACCGTGCTGGAAGAAGCGGGCATCCTCGATGGCCAGCACGGCATCCTTCATGACCTGCGGAATGTCCTTGATCGGCGTGAAGCTGCGGCGCTCCTCGCCGAACTCGCCCATGAGCACCTTGTCGGCCGAGTACACGCGCAGTGGCAGCTTGGGCCGGTACTCGGCCAACTCCGAGACGTCGGGCAGGTTGGGGTAGGCCACCGCCAGGGCCACGGCCACCACCATCATCAGGCCCACCAGCCCCGCGGCCATCAGACCCAAGGTCCACAGGACCAAACGCCACACCATTTGTCGCAAAGGGGAGGGGGAAGCGTCGGTGGGCGGTGTGGAGGAGGGCATGCAGGGCAGGTATTTAGTGCGTCATTATAAAAAACGCCTCGCGTTCGGCTGCTCAGTGGGTCAAACGCCTTGGCGGCGGCCTCACCCTGCCCGTGGGGGCGGCACATTAACACGAAGTAACTCATCTGCGAGGACGGGCGACTAGCCTTTCCTGCCTTGAAGTGGCCCAGCCCGGGCCGCCCCTGCATGAGATGACGGCCCATGCCCCCTTGGCTTTCGCGATGGCCCTGGCCTCAAGGCCCTGCCCTTATGGGCATTGACCTGGACCCGCCCCAGGCCTGCCTGCTCTCATGTGCCCGCGCTGGCGCTTCCTGGCGCGTCGAACAGTGCGCAGGCCTCGATCTGCCGCCGCAGAGCCTGGAGGCAGGGCGCATTCTCGAGTTCGAAACCTTGGCCGCCAGCCTGAAGCAACTCGTTGGTGCTGCCGGTGGCGGCCGTCGCATCGCCCTGGCCTTGCCTAGCTCGGCCGCTTGGCATCAGGAACTGGCTGTGCCTGCGGGTCTGCGCCCCTGGGCCTGGCGGGGCTGGGTCAGGCGCCAGGCCGAGCAGCTGGCGGGCGTGCCCGCCGATACGCTGGCCATCGAAGTGACGCTGCAGCCCGGCCCGCCCCTGTGCGCCCAGCTCTCGGTGTGTCCCCGGGAGCTGGTCGAGGACTGGCAAGGCCTGGCCGAAGCCGCCGATCTGGACCTCGTGCTGCTCGATGACCGGTCTCGCGTGGTGCGCCTGGCGCAGCTGGCGCTGGGCATGGTGCCTGACTCGCCCTCGGCAAACCTGGACCCGCTGGACCTGGTGGCCTGGCGGCCCGGCCTCGACCGCCCGGTGCAGACCGCGGGTTTTCTGGCGGCATTGGGGCTGGCCTTGAGGGCCTGGCATTCATGAGCGGTCACCGTCTGCGCGGTTTCAATTACCTGGGCCCGGGCGAAGAGGCTCTGGACCTGCGGGCCGGGCTGCGCTGCGCCTTGCCGGGCCTGCTGCTCGGCGCGCTGCTGGCCTGGGCGTGGATGCAGGCCAGCCGGGACGAGCTTGAAGCCCTGCGCGTGCGCCAACAGCAGTTGCAAGCCCAGGTCCAGGCCCTCGAGCCGGCCTTGCGTGAGTCGGGTGAGCAGCTTCGCCAACACGCTGCCTGGCAAGAGGAGGCCATGCGCTTGAAGGACTGGCAGGCGCATCGCCTGCAATTGCTCAGGAGCCTGGAGGCCCTGGCCGCCTCTTCCGGGGCGCAGATCGTGCAACTTCGCTACGACGACCGATTCCTCATCCTCCAGGGCCGCCTGCCCGCCATGCAGCTGCAGGCCTGGACGCAGGCGCTGCGCCCTGCGCTGCCTGACTTCGGCCCGCCTGAACTGGTGGAGCTCGCGGCCCAGGCCGACCCCCTTTCTCAGGCCGACCCCGTGCGCTTTGTCCTGCGCTGGCCTCTGCCTGCGCAAAGGCCCCGGCCATGAAGGGCGGGGCGTTGGCCTGGCGTGTCCTCGCGCAGGGCCAGCTGCTCATGCTGGGCCTGGCCTGGTCTCTGGGTCCCCAGGCCTGGCGGCCGCCGGCTCTGGCTGTGCTGGCGGCCCTGGTCGGTGGCGGGCTGTGCTGGCTCCTTCAGGCCCCTGCGCTGCAGGAGGAGGCCCGGGCCGCGCTGCAAGGCCTGCGCCAGGCGGAGGTCCAGTTGCACAAGGCGCAGGAGCAGCTGGCGCAGTTTGAGCAGCAGCGCCAGACAGCGCCGGTGGCTGCGCTCGCCAGTCCAGCCAACGCCCCGCCCGTAGTGGGCCAGGGCGGCGGTCCCTGGCACTGGCACCGCATGGCCCTGGCCGCAGGCCTGGAAGTTCAGCAGCTCAAGCCCCTGGAGGCCCCAGGCCAAGAGATGGCGCCGCTGCAGTTGCGTCTGCGGGGTCGATTCCATCAGCACGGCGCCTTTGTTGCGCGCCTGACCGACCCGGCGCAGGCCGTTCGCCTAAAAAGCTACCAGCTTCAGGCCGGAGCGGCGGGCATGCACCAGGCCGAGCTGGTGCTGGAGCTGGAGCATTCCCGGGTGCTCGCGGCCCGCTCGCCTTGGACCGGTGAGCTGCCGCGTCGCTTCGAAGCGCAGGCCGATCCCTTGGGCGATCCCGCGCCCGCCGACCGGCTCCAGACAGTGCCTGCCGCCTGGCGCGAGGTGCTCCAGCGGGAACCCGGCCTGCTTGAGCGGGTGCCCCTGTCGGCTTTCACGCTCACAGGCACGCTTCGCCAAGGGGAGGAATGGGTGGCCCTGCTGCGCCTTGACCAGCACTTGCACTCGGTGCGTGCAGGCGAGCACCTGGGGATGCAGCGGGGGCGGGTGCAGCGCATCGCCGAGCAGGGCCTGTGGTGGCGCGAGATCGTGCAGGATGCTGCGGGCCGCTGGAACGAGCAGGAGCGCTTCTGGCGCGTGGGGGAGAGTCCATGAGCTGTCTGTGCAACACGCGCCACGGGGCAAAGATGTGGTGGCTGGCCTGGAGTCTGGCCGGGGCCGCGGCGCTGGCCCAGCCCCAGCCCCAGCCCGATAGCACGCCAGGGCCCAGGCGCGAGGTTCCAGCCTACACCGGCGCCCCCATTTCCCTGAATTTCCAGCAGGTGGAGGTGCGCACCCTGCTGCAGGTGCTGGCCGAGCACAGCGGCTTTAACGTGGTGGCGTCTGAGGGCGTCAGCGGCACCCTGAGCATCCGCCTTCGCGACGTGCCCTGGGACCAGGCGCTGGAGACCATCCTGCAGGCCCGCGGCCTGGCGGCGCGCCGGGACGGGCGGGTGATCTGGGTCGCCCCCAAGACCGAGCTGGCGGCACGCCAGCGCCAGGAGCTCGAGGCCGAGCAGAACCTGCAGACCGTCGACGCCGTGCGCACCCAGAACTTTCGCCTGAACTATGCACGCGCCGACGAGTTGGCGCGTCAGCTGCAGGCCGGGGTGGGCGCTGCGCGCCTCTTGTCCCCCCGCGGCCATGTGATGGCCGAGGTCCGCACCAACCAACTCTTCGTGACCGATGTAGCCTCGCGCGTGGCGCAGGTGGCCTCCCTGGTGCGCCTGATTGACGTGCCGGTGCGGCAAGTCATGATCGAGGCCCGCATCGTGGAGGCGGCCGACACCTTTGGCAAGACACTGGGAGTTCGTCTGGGCGGACGGATTTCGTCGAGCACGTCCCAGCCCGGCGCATCGGGCCTGTCGGGCGGGCAGGCCGGCGGCGGCTATGTGGCGCCCCAGGCGCCGGCCTCGGGCGACCCGGTGGCAGGGCGGGACTTCGGTATCGCCGGCAAGGACATGGTGAACTTGCCGGCGGCTGCGATCAACGGCCTGCCCGCGGCGGCGCTGGCTGTCTCGCTTTTTAATGCCTCGCTCACCCGCGTGCTGAACCTCGAGCTCTCGGCCCTGGAGGCCGATGGCCAGGGCCAGATCGTGGCCAGCCCGCGCATCGTCACGGCCGACCAGGTCAAGGCCATCATCGAGCAGGGCACGGAGCTGCCCTACCAGCAGTCCACCTCCAGCGGGGCCACCGCCGTGGTCTTTCGCAAGGCCAACCTGAAGCTGGAGGTGACGCCGCAGATCACCCCCGAGGGCGGCATCATCCTCAATGTCGATGTGAACAAGGACAGCGTGGGCCGCAGCACGCCCAATGGCTTTGCCATCGACACCAAGCACGTGCAAACCCAGGTGCTGGTGGACAACGGCGGCACGGTGATGATCGGCGGCATCTTCGAGACCCTGGAGCGCGAGGAGGAAACCCGCGTGCCCGTGCTGGGCCGGCTGCCAGGGCTGGGCGCCTTGTTCCGAAGCCGCAGCAAAACGCTCAACAAGACCGAGCTGCTGGTCTTCATCACGCCGCAGGTGCTGGTCGATCCGCGGCTGCCGCCTTGAGCCTGCGCCACCGCGTCCCCGCCGCAGGCCAAGAGGTGGGACGTTTATCATTCCGGGCTGTTTCCTTCACGACGCCCCACCTTGCCCTCCAACCCTTTGCTCATTGCCTGCGTGGGCCTGCCCGGCTCGGGCAAGTCCACGGTGGGGCGCCAGCTGGCCAGGCGCATCGGGGCGCGCTTCATTGACTCGGACCACGTGATCGAGCAGCGCATCGGCTGCTCCATCCGCGAATTCTTCGAGCGCGAGGGCGAGGTGCCTTTCCGTGACCTGGAACAGCAGGTGATCGACGAGCTCACGCGCGCCGGTCCGGGCGTGGTCTCCACCGGGGGCGGCTCGGTTCTGCGGCCGGCCAACCGGCAAGCGCTCCACGAGCGCGCCACCGTGATCTACCTGCATTCCTCGCCCGACGAGGTATTCAAGCGCCTTCGCCATGACCAGAACCGGCCGCTGCTCCAGGTGGCCGATCCGCTGGGCCGCTTGCGTGAGCTCTACCAGGCCCGCGATGCGCTCTACCGCGAGACGGCGCACTTCGTCATCGAGACCGGCCGCCCCTCGGTGCCCAGCCTGGTCAACATGATCCTCATGCAACTGGAGCTGGCCGGCCTCTACCAGGCCCCCCTGCCACCGGCCGCGCCGCGCGCGGTCCAACCCTGAGCCCTCACATGCCATCGACCGCCCCGACCGCCGCCCAGCGTGTGACCATCGCCTTGGGCGAGCGCAGCTACCCCATTCTCATCGGCCCTGGCCTGCTGGGGCAGCCCAAGACCTATGCCGGCCTGCCGGCGGCTGCCACGGCGCTCATCGTCTCCAACACCACGGTCGTGCCGCTGCATGCCGAGCGCCTGCAGCGCGCCCTGGCGCCCCACTACAGCCGTGTGCTGCAGCTGGCCCTGCCCGACGGTGAAACCTACAAGGACTGGGCGCACCTGCAGCGCATCTTCGACACGCTGCTCGCGCACGCCTGTGACCGCAAGACTGTGCTCTTTGCCTTGGGTGGTGGCGTGGTGGGTGACATGACCGGTTTTGCCGCGGCCAGCTACATGCGGGGTGTGCCCTTTGTGCAGGTGCCCACCACGCTGCTGGCCCAGGTCGACTCCTCCGTGGGCGGCAAGACGGCCATCAACCATCCGCTGGGCAAGAACATGATCGGCGCCTTTTACCAGCCGCTGCGGGTGGTGTGCGACCTCGATGTGCTGGGCACGCTGCCCGCGCGCGAATTGAGTGCGGGCCTGGCCGAGGTCATCAAGTACGGACCAATCGCCGACATGGCTTTCCTGGATTGGATCGAGGCCCAGCTGCCGGCGCTCTTGGCCCGCCAGCCGCAGGCCCTGGCCCATGCAGTGCAGCGCAGCTGCGAGATCAAGGCCCACGTGGTGGGCCAGGACGAGCGGGAGTCCGGGCTGCGCGCCATTCTCAATTTCGGCCACACCTTCGGGCACGCCATCGAGGCGGGCATGGGCTACGGCGCCTGGCTGCACGGCGAGGCCGTGGGTTGCGGCATGGTCATGGCCGCCGAGCTCTCGGCCCGCCTGGGCTTGGTCGATACCGCCTTCGTGGCGCGCTTGAAGCGCCTGATCCAGGCCGCCGGCCTGCCCGTGATCGGCCCGCAGCTGGCCGAGGACAACGCCGGCCGCTACATCGAGCTGATGCGCCTGGACAAGAAGTCCGAGGCCGGCGAGATCAAATTCGTGCTGATCGACGGGCCGGGACGCGCCGCCGTGCGCGGTGCGCCGGACGCCCTGGTGCGCGAGGTCATCGACCACTGCTGCGCCCCGGCCTGAGTGCCGGGCCACGCCATGAGCCTTGCGCCCTATGCCTGCGACCCGTCCCTCAGCCGCGGCCGCCGATTTCCGGAGCCGCCCGCGCCCACCCGCTCGGCGTACCAGCGCGACCGCGACCGCATCGTGCACTCCACGGCCTTCCGGCGCCTGGTCTACAAAACCCAGGTCTTCCTCAACCACGAGGGTGACCTGTTTCGCACGCGGCTGACGCATTCTCTGGAAGTGGCGCAGCTGGGCCGCTCCATTGCGCGGCCCCTGGGCTTGAATGAAGATTTGGTGGAGGCCATCGCCCTGGCCCACGACCTGGGCCACACCCCCTTCGGCCATGCCGGCCAGGACGCGCTGAACGACTGCATGGCCCCTTTCGGTGGCTTCGAGCACAACCTCCAGAGCCTGCGCGTGGTCGACAAGCTCGAAGAGCGTTACCCCGCCTTTGACGGACTGAACCTGAGTTTTGAGGCGCGCGAAGGCATCCTCAAGCACTGCTCGCGCCGCCATGCCGAACAACTGGAGGCCGCCGAGCCCGGTGGGGTGGCGCGGCGCTTTCTGGACCGCACCCAGCCCAGCCTGGAGGCCCAGCTGTGCAACCTGGCCGATGCGATTGCCTACAACGCGCATGACATCGACGATGGCGTGCGCTCGGGCCTGCTCACCCTGACCCAGCTGCAGGAGTTGGACCTGTTCGAGCGCTTCCGCCGGGAAGCCTTGCAGCAGCACCCTGACCTGGACCAGCCCCAGCGCGCCCGCCGCCTGCTCTACGAGGCCATCCGCCGCATGCTCAGCGAGCAGGTCTACGACGTCATTGATGCCACGCGCGCGGCGCTGGCCGAGGCTGGGCCCGTGAGCGCCGACCAGGCCCGGCTGGCCGGTCCGCTGGTGCGCTTTTCCCCCGCCATGCACGCCCAGTCCACGCAGCTCAAGCAGTTTCTCTTCAGCCAGCTCTACCGCCATCCGCAGGTGATGCACACCACCGGGCTGGCCCAAGATGTGGTGCGCGAGCTGTTTGCCGCCTACATGGACCAGCCCTCGGCGCTGCCCGCCGACTACGCCGCCCAGGACGACCGGCCGCGCGCCGTGGCCGATTACATCGCCGGCATGACCGACCGCTTTGCCGCCCGCGAACACGAGCGCCTGAGCGGGCGCAAGCTGCTGTGAGCTTGGTCATGCCCGCAGCGCCGGGCCGCGCGGCCGCCCTGGTGGTGCTGGCCGGCGTGGTGGCGGCCCTGCAGGTGGGCAAGCTTCCACCGGCCTTGCCGGCCCTGCAGGCCGATCTGGGCATCAGCCTCGTGCAGTCGGGTTTCCTGCTGTCCATGGTGCAACTGGCCGGCATGCTGCTGGCCATTCTGGTGGGGCTGGCCGCCGACGGCGCAGGCCTCAAGCGCAGCATGGTCGCGGGCCTGAGCCTGCTGGCCCTGGCCAGCGCGCTGGGGGGCGCGGCCAGCTCGCCATGGATGTTGCTCAGCCTGCGGGCGGTGGAGGGCTTGGGTTTCCTGCTCACGGCCCTGCCGGCGCCCGCGCTGATCCGGCGCCTGGTGCCGCCCGCGCAACTGCCCGGCATGCTGGGCGTGTGGAGCACCTACATGCCCCTAGGCACCTCACTGGCACTGCTGGCCGGGCCTTTTGTGATCCCGACCTGGGGCTGGCCGCTGTGGTGGGAGCTGTTTGCCGTGGTCTCTGCCGCCATGGCCTTCGCTGTCCACCGCGTCATTCCGGCCGATCCGCCTGTCGAGCGTGGGCCGACGGGCAGCTCGCTGCTGCAGCGCCTGGGCGACACACTCGGGCACCGTGGCCCGTGGCTGGTCGCATTGATGTTTTGCGTTTACTCGGCGCAATGGCTGGCCGTGGTGGGCTTTCTGCCCTCCATCTACACCGAGGCGGGCGTGGCCGGGGCCTTGCTGGGGGTGCTGACGGCGGGCGCCGCGGGCGTGAACATGCTGGGTAACCTCGCTTCCGGCCGCTTGCTGCAGCGGGGATGGGCGCCCACACAACTCTTGCTCACGGGTTTTGGCTGCATGGCCCTGGGCAGTGCCCTGGCCTTTGGCTCTGCCACGGAGGGCCACCCTTGGTGGCGTTATGCCGGTGTGCTGTTGTTTTCCAGCGTGGGCGGCTTGGTGCCGGGCACGCTGTTCTCGCTGGCCGTGCGCCTGGCCCCCGGCGAGCGGCAAGTGGCCACCACCGTGGGCTGGGCCCAGCAGCTCTCGGCCCTGGGCCAGTTCTTCGGCCCGCCTCTGCTGGCCTGGGTGGCCGCGCGCAGCGGGGGTTGGCAGTTCACGCCCTGGGTCACCGGCGCCTGCTGCCTTGCAGGGGCGGCGCTGGCCTGGTGGACCGGCCGCGAACTGCAGCGGCGCAGCGGCCGCTGATCAGCGGCCGGCCAGTTTCATTGCGCCTCGACTTTATTCCGCCTCGATCTTGGCATCGCGGATGGCCTTGGCCCACTTGGCGGTTTCCAGCCGGTTGCGTTGCGCCAGGGCCTCGGGTGAGGCCGGTGCGGTCTCGAAACCCAGGGCCGCGAAGCGATCGAGGATGTCCTTGTCGGCCGCGGCGGCATTGGCGGCGCGATTGAGCCGGTTGATGATCTCCGGTGGCGTGCCCGCTGGTGCGTACAGCGCGAAGTAGGCGATCAGCTCGTAGTCTTTCACGCCCAGGGCCTCGTTCACGGTGGGCAGCTCGGGGATGGCCTTGGAGCGCTGGCTGGACGTCACCGCCAGGCCGCGCACCTTGCCACCTTTGACCTGCGGCAGCATCACCGCAAAGTCGGCCGTGAACAGGTTGACCTGGCCGCCAATGAGGTCGGTCATGGCGGCCGGACCAGCCTTGTAGGGCACATGCGTCATCTCGATGCCTGCCATGCTGGCCAGCATTTCAGAGGAGACACGCTGGGAGGTGCTGGCGCTGGCAAAGGTCACTTGGCCGGGCTTGGCTTTGGCCATGGCGACCAAGTCCCGCAGGCTGCGAACGGGCACATCATTGTTCACACCCACGATGAGCGGCACCGAGCCCAGGTAGGCGATGGGGGCAAAAGCCGTGTCCTGGTCATAGGGCAGCTTTTTCATCAGGCTCTTGAGGGCCGCGTTCGTGCTGTTGGTGCCCACCAGCAGGGTGTAGCCATCAGGGGCCGACTTGGCCACCGCATCGGCGCCCAGCATGCCGTTGACGCCGGCCCGGTTCTCCACCAGGATGGGTTGGCCCAGTTGCTCGGACATTTTTTGCGCGAAGGCCCGGCCGATCTGGTCGGTGGCGCTGCCCGGGGCGAAGGGCACGATGGCCTTGATGGGCTTGTTCGGGTAGGCTGCGGCCGGCGCCTGGGCCAGGGCCTGCAGGCTCAAGCCCAGGCCCAACATCAGGCCCAGCAGGCGGGAAGCACGAAAGCGCATGGAATCTCCTTGGGGTGAGCGGGATGGAAATGGGAGCTGATGTTAGGCGCGCTCGGCAAGTTCCAGCCCTAGGATCTTCCCGCTCAAGGACTTACCGTGCGCATCGAGCGCGAGTGAGCGTGTCACGCCGCCGCCCAGGCTGGCGTGCAGCACGAAGTGCACGGCGCCCAGTTGCGGCAGCAGGTAGCGGTCCACCTGGCCCTGCACGATGCCGGCGTAGCAGGCGCGTACCCGCTCGGCGCTGAGTGCTTGCTCGAGCAGCGGGAAGTCCCTTTTGTCAAAAGCGATCACCGAGAGGGTGCTGCGGTTGCCTTTGTCACCGGTGCGCGCATGGGCGATGTCTCTGAGCAGCATGGCACTTCCTTCAGCGTTCGAGCAGGTGAACCTGCGGGCGTGCCCAGTCGCGCGGCATCAGCAGCGAGGCCGCAGCCACCACCTCGCGCACGCTCTTGGTGGCGCCGCCGCCGCCGGCTGGGCCGTTGAGGTAAAGCGCCTCCACCTCGTTGGCCACCAGCAGGGCTTCGCGCTGCGTGGGGGCGCGCACGGCCACGCGCACGCGCACCTCGTCGGGTTCGCAGGCCGAGGCGCCGGGCCCCAGGATGGCGTTGACGCCGATCAGGTCCAGCCGCATCTCCAGCCCGCCCAGGCCGGCCGCCTTCAAGCGCTCGCGCACCAGGGCCAGCGCCAGTTCGCCTCGTGCCCGCGCGCCCGGTCCGGCATACGAGATCTGCCCTTCGCCAATGAAGCCATCGCGGTAGCCCACGGTGACCTTGAGCGAGCCGGTCCGGGCCGAGCCACTGGCGCCGTGCACGCGCACGCGGTCGGTTCCGTCGGCTTCGAACTGAACCTGGGAAAAATCGGCCACCACATCGGGTTGCAGGTAGCGCTGGGGGTCTTCGAGTTCGTAGAGGAGTTGCTCGGTGCAGGTGGCCACGCTCACCCGGCCGCCCGAACCGGCCACCTTGGTGATGACGGCCGCGCCCGAGGCCTCTACCTCGGCCAGCGGAAAGCCCAGGCGGGCGAGCTCGGGCACGTCTTTGACGCCGGGGTCGGCAAAGTAGCCGCCCGTGACCTGCGCGGCGCATTCCAGCAGATGACCGACCGCCACGCCCCGTCCCAGGCGCGGCCAGTCGTCCAGGGCCCAGCCGAATTCATGCACCAGTGGCGCGAGGAACAGTGCCGGGTCGGCCACCCGCCCGCTGAGGATCACCGGGGCAGGGGTGGCCAGGGCAGGCAGCAGGGCTTCGGCGCCCAGGTAGGCATTGGCTGAGACCACGCGGTCCTTCAGGTCGGCCAGGCGCTCGGGGCTGTCGATGAGCGGCAGGTCCAGACCGCGCTCGAGCAGCACGGCCAACACATCGTCACCGGTGAGCACGGCCACCGGGAAGGGGGCCAGGCCCAATTCTTCGGCCACGGCCAGCGCCTGCTGCCCGGCCGCCAGCGGATGGGCCGCGCCCATGTTGCTGAGGATGCGCACGCCCTGCGCCAGGCAAGGTGCGAGCACGGCCCGTAGGCGCTCGCTCAGCAAGGGATCGAAACCCAGCGAGGGGTTCTTCATCCGCTCCAGTTGCGCCAGCGCGATCGTGCGTTCGGCCAGGCATTCAAACACCAGGTAATCCAGCCGGCCCTCGCGCGCGAGTTCCTCGGCAGGTGGAATCCGGTCACCGGCGTAGCCAGCGCCGGCCCCGATGCGAAGCAGCTTCTTGCCCATGCGGCAGATTCTCCCGCTAAATCACTTAATCGGGGTCAGATCCCCATTAAAATTTTCTGCATGGCACGCCAACCTCGTCTGACCGCCCCGGGCTATCCCCACCATGTGATCCAACGGGGCAATGATCGTCAAGCCATCGTCCGCGATGACCAGGACCGCGAGAAGCTGCTGGGCTTGTGGGGCGAGCAGTCGACGCGTTTTCAGGTGGCCATGCATGCCTATGTGTTGATGGACAACCATTTCCACCTGCTTCTCACGCCCGAGACCGTCACTGGTCTGCCTGAAATGATGCAGGCTGTCGGGCGAGCCTATGTGCGCTATTTCAACGACCGACATGGCCGCACTGGCACTTTGTGGGAAGGGCGCTATCGCTCAAGCCTGATAGAAACTGACTCTTATCTGCTGGCCTGCATGGCCTACATCGACCTCAATCCCGTGCGCGCGGGCATGGTCAGCGATCCGGCCGAGTTCCCGTGGTCGAGTCACAGGCACTACATTGGGCAGCGAATCGACAAATTGGTGACCCCGCATGCACTGATTTGGAGCCTGGGCAACACACCCTTTGCGCGCGAGGCCTCTTACCTTGAGCGCGTGCAGGCAGGCGTCGGTACGGTGCAACAACAAGCCCTGACCCGCTCGGCGCTCACGGGCTGGGCCTTGGGATCTGAGGATTTCCTGCAGACTTTGCAGGAGGGCACCGAGCGCAGGGTCTCACCGGGTAAGCCCGGCCGGCCACCACGCGCCGCCTCCGACTGAACACAGGCGGGGCATTTGATCTGTCCCCATTTTTAAAAAAGACGCCTTCTGCATCATTAAATAGGGATCTGACCCCATTTAATCTGTTTGGCATTGTTGTTGCGAAGCCTTATGCTCCGCGACTCGGTTTTTTGAACATTAGGGATTCCCATGACTTCGGCTGCTGAACTGGAACATTCGCAACAACACGGCCTGTACTCTGCCCAGAACGAGCATGATGCTTGCGGCGTCGGTTTCGTGGCGCACATCAAGGGCCAGAAGAGCCATGCCATCGTGCAGCAGGGTTTGAAGATCCTGGAGAACCTGGACCACCGCGGTGCCGTGGGCGCCGACAAGCTGATGGGCGACGGCGCCGGCATCCTGATTCAGCTACCCGATGCGCTCTACCGTGAAGAAATGGCCAAGCAGGGCGTTACCTTGCCGCCGCCCGGCGAGTACGGCGTGGGCATGGTGTTCCTGCCCAAGGAGCATGCGTCCCGTCTGGCCTGTGAGCAGGCCATGGAGCGCGCCATCCGCCTCGAAGGCCAGGTGCTGCTGGGCTGGCGCGACGTGCCGGTCAACCGCGACATGCCAATGTCGCCCACCGTGCAGGAAAAAGAACCGGTCATCCGCCAAGTATTCATTGGCCGCGGCAGTGATGTGATCGTGCAGGACGCCCTGGAACGCAAGCTCTACGTGATCCGCAAGACCGCCAGTGCCGCCATCCAGAGCCTCAAACTCACGCACAGCAAGGAATACTACGTTCCGAGCATGTCCAGCCGCACCGTGGTCTACAAGGGCCTGTTGCTGGCCGATCAGGTGGGCACCTATTTCCTGGACCTGCAGGATGCGCGCTGCGTCTCGGCCATTGGTCTGGTGCACCAGCGCTTTTCCACCAACACCTTCCCGGAGTGGCCGCTGGCCCACCCCTATCGCTATGTGGCGCACAACGGCGAGATCAACACGGTCAAGGGCAACTACAACTGGATGAAGGCGCGCGAGGGCGTGATGTCCTCGCCCGTGCTGGGCCAAGACCTGCAAAAGCTCTACCCCATCAGCTTTGCCGACCAGTCCGACACGGCCACCTTCGACAACTGCCTGGAACTGCTGACCATGGCCGGCTACCCCATCAGCCAGGCCGTGATGATGATGATCCCTGAGCCCTGGGAGCAGCACACCACCATGGACGAGCGCCGCAAGGCCTTCTATGAGTACCACGCCGCCATGCTCGAGCCCTGGGACGGCCCGGCCTCCATCGTGTTCACCGACGGCCGCCAGATCGGCGCCACGCTGGACCGCAATGGCCTGCGCCCCTCGCGCTACTGCGTCACCGACGACGACCTGGTGATCATGGGCTCCGAGTCCGGCGTGCTGCCCGTGCCCGAGCACAAGATCGTGCGCAAGTGGCGCCTGCAGCCCGGCAAGATGTTCCTGATCGATCTGGAGCAGGGGCGCATGGTCGACGACGAGGAGCTCAAGGCCAACCTCTCGAACAGCAAGCCCTATAAGCAGTGGATCGAGAACCTGCGCATCAAGCTCGATGACGTCCAGGCCCGCGCGGCCCAGACGCCAGCTGCTGCGCCCAGCCTCTCGCTGCTCGACCGCCAGCAGGCCTTCGGCTACACCCAGGAAGACATCAAGTTCCTGCTCTCCCCCATGGCCCAGCTGGGCGAGGAGGGCACCGGCTCCATGGGCAACGACAGCCCGCTGGCCGTGCTCTCGAGCAAGAACAAGCCGCTGTACAACTACTTCAAGCAGTTGTTTGCCCAGGTGACCAACCCGCCGATCGACCCGATCCGTGAGGCCATCGTCATGTCGCTGGTGTCCTTCATCGGCCCCAAGCCCAACCTGCTGGACATCAACCAGGTCAACCCGCCCATGCGCCTGGAGGTCAGCCAACCCGTGCTGAACAAGGCCGACATGGCCAAGCTGCGCGACATCGACACCTTCACGCAGGGCAAGTTCCGCAGCTACACCCTGGACATCACTTACCCCATGGACTGGGGCCACGAAGGCGTGGAAGCCAAGCTCGCTTCGCTGTGCGCCGAGGCGGTGGACGCCATCCATGATGGCAAGAACATCCTGATCGTGAGCGACCGCGCCGTCAGCGCCACCCAGGTGGCCATTCCCGCGGCCTTGGCGCTGTCGGCCATTCATCAGCACCTGGTGCGTGCGGGTCTGCGCACCACCGCCGGCTTGGTGGTGGAAACCGGATCGGCCCGCGAGGTGCATCACTTCGCCGTGCTGGCGGGCTACGGCGCCGAGGCCGTGCATCCGTATCTGGCCATCGAGACCTTGGAAGAAATGGCCGCGGGCCTCCCCGGCGACCTGGGCCCGGAGAAGGCGGTCTACAACTACACCAAGGCCATCGGCAAGGGCCTGTCGAAGATCATGTCCAAGATGGGCGTCTCGACCTACATGTCCTACTGCGGCGCCCAGCTGTTCGAGGCCATCGGCCTGAACCGCGCCACCGTGGACAAGTACTTCACCGGCACGGCCTCCCAGGTCGAGGGCATCGGCGTCTTCGAGATCGCCGAGGAAGCCCTGCGCATGCACCGCGCGGCCTTTGGTGACGACCCGGTGCTGGCCACCATGCTGGATGCCGGCGGCGAGTACGCCTGGCGCGCCCGCGGCGAAGACCACATGTGGACGCCCGACGCGATTGCCAAGCTGCAGCATTCCACACGGGCGAACAACTTCAGTACCTACAAGGAATATGCCCAGCTGATCAACGACCAGAGCCGCCGTCACCTCACCCTGCGCGGCCTCTTTGAGTTCAAGATTGATCCCTCCAAGGCCATCCCACTCGACGAGGTCGAGCCGGCCAAGGAAATCGTCAAGCGCTTTGCCACCGGCGCCATGTCGCTGGGCTCCATCTCCACCGAGGCCCATGCCACGCTGGCCATTGCCATGAACCGCATCGGCGGCAAGAGCAACACGGGCGAGGGTGGTGAAGACCCGGCGCGCTATCGCAATGAGCTCAAGGGCATCCCGATCAAGCAGGGCGAGAGCCTCAAGAGCGTGATCGGTGCCAAGCAGGTCGAGGTCGACCTGCCGCTGGAAGACGGGGATTCGCTGCGCTCGCGCATCAAGCAGGTGGCCTCGGGCCGCTTTGGCGTGACCACCGAGTATCTTGTCTCGGCCGACCAGATCCAGATCAAGATGGCCCAGGGCGCCAAGCCCGGCGAGGGCGGCCAGCTCCCCGGCGGCAAGGTCAGCGAGTACATCGGTGCCTTGCGTTACTCCGTGCCCGGCGTCGGCCTCATTTCGCCCCCGCCGCACCATGACATCTACTCCATCGAAGACCTGGCCCAGCTGATCCACGACCTCAAGAACGTCAACACCAAGGCCAGCATCAGCGTCAAGCTGGTGTCTGAAGTCGGCGTGGGCACCATTGCCGCCGGCGTGGCCAAGGCCAAGGCGGACCACGTGGTGATCGCCGGGCACGATGGCGGCACGGGCGCCTCGCCCTGGTCGTCGATCAAGCACGCCGGCTCGCCCTGGGAAATTGGCCTGGCCGAAACCCAGCAGACCCTGGTGCTCAACCGCCTGCGCGGCCGCATCCGCGTGCAGGCCGACGGCCAGATGAAGACCGGCCGCGATGTGGTCATCGGCGCGCTGCTGGGTGCCGACGAGTTTGGCTTCGCCACCGCGCCGCTGGTGGTCGAAGGCTGCATCATGATGCGCAAGTGCCACCTCAACACCTGCCCGGTGGGTGTGGCCACGCAGGACCCGGTGCTGCGCCAGAAGTTCGCTGGCAAGCCCGAGCACGTGGTCAATTACTTCTTCTTCGTAGCCGAAGAAGCCCGCCAGTTGATGGCCCAGCTGGGCATCCGCAAGTTTGACGAGCTGGTGGGCCGTGCCGACCTGCTCGACATCAGCAAGGGCATTGCCCACTGGAAGGCACGCGGCCTGGACTTCAGCCGCCTGTTCTACCAGCCGGTCGTGCCTGCCGACGTACCGCGCCTGCATGTGGCCGAGCAGGAGCACGGACTGGAAAAGGCGCTGGACATGCGCCTGATCGACAAATCCAAGGCGGCCCTGGACAAAGGCGAGAAGGTTCAGTTCATGGAAGTGGCACGCAACGTCAACCGCACCGTGGGCGCCATGCTCTCGGGCGAGCTGATCCGCCGCCACCCCGAGGGCCTGCCCGATGACACGCTGCGCATCCAGCTTGAGGGTACGGGCGGTCAGTCCTTCGGCGCCTTCCTGGCCAAGGGCATCACGCTCTACCTGATTGGCGACGCCAACGACTACACCGGCAAGGGCCTGTCCGGCGGCCGCGTGGTGGTGCGCCCCAGCATCGACTTCCGCGGCGAGGCCGTGAAAAACACCATCGTGGGCAACACCGTGCTCTACGGCGCCACCACCGGTGAGGCCTTCTTCAGTGGCGTGGCCGGTGAGCGCTTTGCCGTGCGCCTGTCGGGTGCCACCGCCGTGGTCGAAGGCACGGGTGACCATGGTTGTGAGTACATGACGGGTGGCACGGTCGCCGTGCTGGGCAAGACAGGCCGCAATTTTGCAGCCGGCATGTCCGGCGGCGTGGCCTATGTATACGACGAAGACGGCCAGTTCGCCTCGCGCTGCAACACCTCCATGGTGTCGCTTGAAAACGTTCTGCCTGCGGCCGAGCAGCATCTGCATGACAAGGCGGGCTGGCACCGCGATGAGGCCGACGAGGACCAGCTCAAGCGCCTCTTGCAGGACCACCACCGCTGGACGGGCAGCAAGCGCGCACGGGAGCTGCTGGACCACTGGGCCGAGGCCCGCCAAAAGTTCGTGAAGGTCTTCCCCAACGAATACAAGCGCGCGCTCACCGAGCGCAAGGACAAGCGCCTGCTGGCGGCCACCGAGACCACCAAGGCCCAGGTGGCCACCAACCTCGCACCGGCCAAATAACCAACTTGCGGGACAGCCCAAGAAATGACGCCGTCATTCTTGCGCTGTACCCCACCCATTCAATCGGGACAGTCCCAGAAATTGCACTGCAGTTTTTGCTCTGTCCTCCAGTGAACAGACAGCGACAGGAATTCATCATGGGAAAAGTCACCGGCTTCATGGAGTTTGAGCGCATCGAGGAGGGCTACAAGCCCGTCCCCGAGCGTGTGAAGCACTACAAGGAGTTCGTCATCGGCCTGGACGACAAGCAGGCCAGCACGCAGGCTGCGCGGTGCATGGACTGCGGCACGCCCTTTTGCAACAGCGGCTGTCCGGTCAACAACATCATCCCGGACTTCAACGACATGGTGTACCGCTCCGATTGGAAGAACGCCATCGTCACGCTGCACAGCACCAACAACTTTCCTGAGTTCACTGGCCGCATCTGTCCGGCGCCCTGCGAGGCGGCCTGCACGCTGAACGTGAACGACGATGCCGTGGGCATCAAGTCGATCGAGCACGCCATCATTGACCGCGCCTGGGCCGAGGGCTGGGTGCAGCCGCAGCCGCCCAAGCACAAGACGGGCAAGAAGGTCGCCGTGGTCGGCTCCGGACCCGCGGGCATGGCGGCGGCCCAGCAGCTGGCCCGTGCCGGCCATGATGTGACGGTCTTCGAGAAGAACGACCGCGTCGGCGGCCTGCTGCGCTACGGCATTCCCGACTTCAAGATGGAGAAGACCCACATCGACCGCCGCGTCGAGCAGATGCAGGCCGAAGGCGTGACCTTCCGCACCGGTGTGATGGTGGGTGAGTTGCCCAAGGGCTCCAAGGTCACCAACTGGGCCAAGGAAACCGTCTCTGCCGCACAGCTGCAGAAAGAGTTCGATGCGGTGCTGCTGGCCGGCGGCTCCGAGCAGTCGCGTGACCTGCCGGTGCCCGGCCGCGAACTCGATGGCGTGCACTTCGCCATGGAGTTCCTGCCGCAGCAAAACAAGGTCAACGCGGGCGACAAGCTCAAGGAACAACTGCGCGCCGAAGGCAAGCATGTCATCGTGATCGGCGGCGGCGACACCGGCAGCGACTGCGTGGGCACCAGCAACCGCCACGGCGCAGCCAGCGTCACCCAGTTTGAGGTGATGCCCCAGCCGCCTGAGGAGGAGAACAAGCCCCTGGTCTGGCCATACTGGCCGCTGAAGCTGCGCACCTCGTCCTCGCATGAGGAAGGCTGCGTGCGCGAGTTCGCCATCTCCACCAAAGAATTCATCGGCAAGAACGGCAAGGTCACGGGTCTGAAGACCGTGCATGTCGAGATGAAGGACGGCAAGCTGGTCGAGGTGCCGGGCACCGAGAAGGAATACCAGGCCGACCTGGTGCTGCTGGCCATGGGCTTTACCAACCCGGTGGCCACGATGCTGGAGGCATTCGGCGTGGACAAGGACGGCCGTGGCAATGCCAAGGCCAGCACCGAATTCACGGGCGGCTATGTCACCAATGTCCCCCGCGTCTTCGCCGCCGGTGACGTGCGGCGTGGCCAGTCCCTGGTGGTGTGGGCCATCCGCGAAGGCCGCCAGGCCGCCCGGGCTGTGGATGAGTTCCTCATGGGTTACTCCGACTTGCCCCGCTGAACCCGCTGCGGCGGCCGTTATGATGACGGCCGTCCCCACGAAGCCGGCCCTGGGGCCGGCTTTTTCATGCCCATGCCCGAGATCCCCTCCTATCCCGCCTCTGACAACCTGGTCGAATTCCGGGATGTCACCTTCGCCTACCCGGGCGAGGGCGGCGCACGCGTGATCCTGGACCGCATGAACCTCACCGTTCCGCGCGGCAAGGTCACGGCGCTCATGGGCGCCTCCGGTGGCGGCAAGACCACGGTGCTGCGCCTGATCGGTGGGCAGCAGCGGGCCGGCGCCGGCCAGGTGCTGTTCGATGGGCAGGACGTGGGCGGGCTCGATGCCTCGGGGCTGTACGCCATGCGCAGGCGCATGGGCATGCTGTTTCAGTTTGGTGCGCTTTTTACCGATCTGAACGTGTTCGATAACGTGGCCTTTCCCCTGCGCGAGCACACCCCCCTGACCGACGAATTGGTGCGTGACATCGTGCTCATGAAGCTCGACGCGGTCGGCCTGCGCGGCGCGCGGGACCTGATGCCCTCGCAAATCTCCGGCGGCATGGCCCGCCGCGTGGCCCTGGCGCGGGCCATCGCCCTCGACCCTGAGCTCATCATGTACGACGAGCCCTTTGCCGGGCTGGACCCGATTTCGCTGGGCACGGCCGCCCAGCTCATCCGCCAGCTCAACGACACCCTGGGCATCACCAGTGTCATCGTCTCGCACGACCTCGAGGAGACCTTCCGCATCGCTGACCAGGTCGTCATCCTGGCCAATGGCCGTATTGCCGCCCAGGGCACGCCCGAGGAGGTCAGGCAGTCTTCCGATCCGCTGGTGCACCAGTTCGTCCATGCCCTGAGCCAGGGGCCGGTGCAGTTTCATTACCCAGGGCCGGATGCGGCCAGCGACTTCGGACCGGGCACCCACCAGCGGCCGGCTGGAAAGGCCCGCCGATGAAACGCCCCGACTTCATGGGTCTGCTGGCCAGCCTGGGCTATGCCACCCGCTGCAAGCTGGCCGATGTCGGGCACGCCACCGGCCTGTTTTTCAAGCTCTTTGCCCTCAGCGGCCCCACCCTCAGGCGCTTTGGCCTGGTGCGCGACCAGATCTTCTTTCTGGGCAACTATTCCCTGGCCATCATTGCGGTGTCGGGGCTCTTCGTGGGCTTCGTGCTCGGCTTGCAGGGCTACTACACCCTGCAGCGCTACGGTTCGGCAGAAGCCCTGGGCCTGTTGGTCGCGCTGAGCCTGGTGCGTGAACTGGGCCCCGTGGTCTCGGCACTGCTGTTCGCCGGCCGCGCCGGCACCGCGCTGACCGCTGAAATTGGACTGATGAAGGCTGGCGAGCAGCTCTCGGCCATGGAAATGATGGCGGTCGATCCCGTGCGCCGCATTCTGGCGCCGCGCCTGTGGGGCGGCATCATCGCCATGCCCTTGCTGGCGGCCGTGTTCAGCGCCGTGGGCATCCTGGGCGGTTGGCTGGTCGGCGTGGCCCTGATCGGTGTGGATGAAGGCTCCTTCTGGAGCCAGATGCAAGGCGGCGTCGATGTGTGGCGCGATGTCGGCAACGGCATCATCAAAAGTGTGGTGTTCGGCATCACCGTCACCTTTGTGGCTCTTTATCAGGGCTTTGAGGCCCAGCCCACCCCGGAGGGCGTCTCGCGCGCCACCACCCGCACCGTGGTGCAGGCCTCTTTGGCGGTGCTGGGACTGGATTTCGTGCTCACCGCCCTGATGTTCAGCCTTTGAGGGCTCGCCCGCTGAAGGTTAAGGGGCCGGGCCTGCGGTGACCGTGAGAAAATACTGATAAATTTGTTCAGCTTTAGCTGACTCGTCAGCTCAAAGCAACCCTAAACCGTTCATCATTCACGCAACGGTTTTTCCAGAAAGCATGTATGCAACGCTCCAGCAAAGACCCCTGGGTCGGCTTGTTCGTCCTCATTGGCGGCCTCGCTGTGCTGTTCCTGGCCCTGAAGGCCGGTAACCTTCTGTCCATCAGCCTGGTCGACACCAACTACCCTGTGCTGGCGCGCTTTGACAACATCGGCGGCCTTAAGCCCCGCGCCGCGGTCAAGAGCGCCGGTGTGGTCGTCGGCCGTGTGGAATCCATCAGCTTCGATGACACCAACTACCAGGCCAGTGTGCGCCTGGCCCTGGACAAGCGCTTTGTCTTTCCCAAGGACAGTTCCTTGAAGATCCTCACCAGCGGTCTGCTGGGTGAGCAGTACATCGGCATTGAGCCCGGCGGCGATGAGAAGAACCTGGCCGCCGGCGACGTGATCAGCACCACCCAGTCGGCCGTGGTGCTGGAAAACCTGATCAGCCAATTCCTCTACAGCAAGGCCGCCGACAGCAGCGCTCCTCAAGGAAACAAACCTTGATCCTCCTTCGATTCCGCCGCGCTGCGGCGCTTTGCCTGTTCTTGGCCGCTTCGGTGCTGGCCGGATGCGCCACAGCGCCCGGCGCCGACCCACGCGATCCCTGGGAGAGCTACAACCGCCGCGTTACCCGCTTCAACGAGGTGCTGGACGATAAGGTGCTTCAGCCCGTGGCCAAGGGTTACCAGACCGTGTTTCCGCGTGTGGTCCGCAGTGGGGTGAGCAACTTCTTTGGCAACCTGTCTGATGTCTGGTCCACCGCCAATAATCTGCTGCAGCTCAAGCCCCGGGAGACGGTCGAGAGCCTGGCCCGCGTGGGCATCAACTCCACGGTGGGTCTGTTGGGCTTGGTCGATGTCGCCTCCAAATTGAACATTGAGCGTCACCGTGAGGATTTCGGCCAGACCCTGGGCCATTGGGGCATGGGCACCGGCCCCTACCTCGTGCTGCCGCTGCTGGGCCCCTCCAC
The DNA here is from genome assembly GCA_027486255.1 of Comamonadaceae bacterium. Classification (GTDB taxonomy): domain Bacteria; phylum Pseudomonadota; class Gammaproteobacteria; order Burkholderiales; family Burkholderiaceae_C; genus Polaromonas. The sequence goes on along the minus strand of JAIXPL010000020.1, from coordinate 8,801 downwards.
CCTGCGTGACACGGCCGCCCTGCCCGTCGATTGGCGTGGCGATCTGGTCAATTCCGCTGACGAGAGCATTCGGGGTGCCTTCACGGCGCTTCGTCTCGTCGACAGACGGGCTACCTTCCTGGGCGCCGGCAATGTGCTCGATGCGGCCGCGCTCGATAAGTACACCTTTGTCCGCGAGGCGTATCTGCAGCGCCGACGTGGCAGCCAAAGCCCTTCGCGCCCGACCGAACCCGAGGAGCGCTACGATCTGCCCGAAGTTCCTGCCCCCCAGGCGCCTGCGGTCAGCCCGCCGGCGGGTTCGTCTCCTTCTTCGAGCTCGACCAACAGCCCTTGAGGGCGGGATGTGCTGCTTTTGATGCTTTCCCCCGTGCAATTTCACATGAACCGCAGAACCTTCCGCTCTTTCTGGTCCTTTGGCCTGGCCTGCGTTCTTGGCCTGTGCAGCCCCCTGCTGCAGGCTCAGACCGCTTCCGAAGGCCCCGACCAGCTCATCAAGCGCCTGTCCACCGAGGTGCTGGACACGGTCAAGGCCGACAAGGATGTCCAGGCCGGGGATGTCCGCAAGATCGTGGTCTTTGTGGACGGCAAGGTCATGCCCTATGTCAACTTCACCCGCATGACCGCCTCGGCCGTGGGCCGCAATTGGCGCCAGGCCACGCCCGAGCAGCAAAAGCGCCTGCAGGAAGAGTTCAAGACCATGCTGGTGCGCACCTATTCCGGTGCCCTCAGCCAGGTCAAGGACCAGACCGTCTCGGTCAAGCCCTTGCGTGCTGCTCCCACGGACAACGAGGTCATCGTGCGCACGGAGGTGGTGGGCCGTGGTGAGCCCATTCAGCTGGACTACCGAATGGAAAAAGGCCCAGCCGGCTGGCGCATCTATGACCTGAACGTGCTGGGCGTGTGGCTGGTGGAAACCTACCGCACCCAGTTCGCGCAGGAAATCTCAGCCAACGGCATCGACGGCCTGATCGTCGCCCTGGCCGAGCGCAACAAGTCCGGCAGCGCTTCCTCCCGCAGGAACTGAGGCCATGGAGCTGCGCCTGCCAGCCGTCCTCACCCATGCGCAGGCCAATAACTGCGCGCGGGCCCTGCAGTCTGCGATCCGCCTGGGCCAGTCGGGCCCCACCGTGGTGGTGAATGCGGCGGCGCTCCAGCGCTTTGACTCATCGGCGCTCGCCGTCCTGCTCGATTGCCGTCGCTTTGCGGTGGCCATGGGCCTGAGCTTTGCGGTGGCCGGCATGCCCGGACGCCTGCGTCAGCTCGCCGGCCTCTACGGGGTCGCCGAGCTCATGCCCGCCGCCTGAGCCCGGCCGGGCCAGGGCTTGTGCCGCTGCATCGGGCGGCCCAGCCGTCGCCCGGTAAAATGGCTGGCTTCCATGCCCGCCGTCTCCTTTCAGTCTGTCTCCAAGCACTATCGACCGCGCGGCACGGGTACGGCCGTCCAGGCCCTGGACGACGTGAGCTTCGACATCGAGCCCGGTGAATTCTTCGGCTTGCTTGGGCCGAACGGCGCGGGCAAGACCAGCCTGATCAGCATCCTCGCGGGCCTGTCCCGCCCCAGTGCGGGCTCGGTGAAGGTGCATGGCCACGACGTCATCAACGACTACGCGCAAGCCCGGCGCCTCCTGGGTGTGGTGCCGCAGGAACTGGTGTTCGATCCCTTCTTCACCGTGCGTGAGACCCTGCGGATCCAGTCCGGTTATTTCGGGCTGCGCCACAACGAAGCCTGGATCGATGAACTGCTTGAAAGCCTGGGCCTGGCCGACAAGGCCGGTGCCAACATGCGCCAGTTGTCCGGCGGCATGAAACGCCGTGTGCTGGTCGCCCAGGCCCTGGTGCACAAGCCTCCTGTCATCGTGCTCGATGAGCCCACCGCTGGGGTGGACGTGGAGCTGCGCCAGACGCTCTGGCAGTTTATTGCCCGACTCAACCGCGAAGGCAGCACCGTGTTGCTGACCACGCATTACCTCGAAGAGGCCGAGGCCCTGTGCAGCCGCCTGGCCATGCTCAAGCAAGGCCGCATGGTGGCCCTGGCCAGCACCTCCGAGTTGCTCAAGAAGGCGTCGTCCAATGTGCTGCGCTTCAAGCTCGACCGTGAACTGCCGCCGGCCCTGGCCGCCCAGGCCCGCATCACCGGGCGCATCGTGCAGTTCCCGGCGCATGACGCGCGCGAAATCGAGCAGTACCTGGCGGCCGTGCGCGAGGCGGGCCTCCACGCCGAGGACGTAGAGATCCGCAAGGCTGACCTGGAAGACGTCTTCCTCGAAGTCATGACCGGCCAGTCCCCTGAGGTGGCGGCATGAAGGACGCCTTCGTGGCCAGCGGCTGGCAGACCCTGCTCTACAAGGAGGTCCTGCGTTTTTGGAAGGTGGCGGGTCAGACCGTGGGTGCGCCCATCCTGACCTCGGTGCTCTACCTGCTGATCTTTGGCCATGTGCTGGAAGACCATGTGAAGGTCTACGACACCGTCAGCTATACCGCTTTCCTGGTGCCTGGCCTGGTGATGATGAGCGTGTTGCAGAACGCTTTTGCCAACAGCTCCTCGTCCCTGATCCAGAGCAAGATCATGGGCAACCTGGTGTTCCTGTTGCTCACGCCGCTGTCGCACTGGCACTGGTTCCTGGCCTATGTGGGCTCCTCGGTGTTGCGTGGTCTGGTGGTGGGCCTGGGCGTGTTTGTGGTGACGGCCTTCTACGGCCAGCCCGGCGTGGTGGCGCCGCTCTGGGCCCTGGCCTTTGCTGTGCTGGGTGCGGCGCTGCTGGGCACGTTGGGCCTGATCGCCGGCCTCTGGGCCGAGAAGTTTGACCAGATGGCCGTGTTCCAGAACTTCGTCATCATGCCCATGACCTTCCTCAGTGGCGTCTTCTATTCGATTCATTCCCTGCCCGCCTTTTGGCAGGGCGTGAGCCACCTCAACCCCTTCTTCTACATGATTGACGGCTTTCGCTACGGCTTCTTTGGCGTGAGCGATATTTCGCCCTGGATCAGCCTGCTGATGGTGGCTACTGCCTTGCTGGTGGTCAGTGCCACCGCGCTGCACCTGCTGAAGATCGGCTACAAGATCCGCCACTGAACACCCTGGCTTTCGTGCACTCGACATGACCTCCCAAGAACTCCAAGCCCTGATTGCCGCTGGCCTCGACTGCCAGCACCTCGAGCTCTCAGGCGATGGCCGCCACTGGCAGGCCACCATCGTCTCCAGCGCCTTTGAGGGCCTGCGCCTCATCCAGCGCCACCAGCGGGTGTACGCCACCCTGGGCCAGCGCATGCACACGGATGAAGTTCATGCCCTCTCGATGAAGACGCTCACGCCCGCCGAATGGGCCTCTCAGAAGGCCTGACCGACCATGGACAAACTCCGTATTCGAGGTGGCCAGCGCCTGCAGGGCGAGGTGACCGTCTCCGGCGCCAAGAACGCGGCCCTGCCGGAGCTCTGCGCCGCCTTGCTCACCGACCAGCCCGTGGTGTTGGACAACGTGCCGCGCCTGCAGGATGTGGCCACCATGCTCAAGCTGATCCGCCACATGGGCGTGAGCGCCGAGCGTGACGAGTCTTTGCCCACGCGTGTACGCATCGATGCAGGCGCTTTGAACAATCCCGAAGCACCGTACGAACTGGTCAAGACCATGCGCGCCTCGGTGCTGGCCCTGGGCCCGCTGCTGGCGCGTTTTGGCCGTGCCCAGGTGTCGCTGCCTGGGGGCTGCGCCATCGGTTCGCGCCCGGTGGACCAGCACATCAAGGGCCTGCAGGCCATGGGCGCCGAGATCGCTGTGGAGCATGGTTACATGAACGCCCGGCTGGCTGGCGGCGCGGCGCGCCTGAAGGGCGCGCGCATCACCACGGACATGGTGACCGTCACCGGCACCGAGAATTTCCTCATGGCCGCCTGCCTGGCCGAGGGCGAGACGGTGCTGGAAAACGCCGCGCAGGAGCCCGAGATCAGCGACCTGGCTGAGATGCTCATCAAGATGGGCGCGCGCATCGAGGGCCACGGCAGCAGCCGCATCCGCATCCAGGGCGTCGAACGCCTGAGCGGCTGCACGCACCAAGTGGTGGCCGACCGCATCGAGGCCGGCACTTTTTTGTGTGCGGTGGCGGCGACGGGTGGCGATGTGCTGCTGCGCCATGGCCGTGCAGACCACCTGGATGCCGTGATCGAAAAGCTCCAGGCTGCAGGAGCGACCATCACCGCACTGGCCGATGGCATCCGCATCCAGGCCTCTGGCCGGCTCAAGGCCCAGTCCTTCCGCACCACCGAGTACCCGGGCTTTCCCACCGACATGCAGGCACAGTTCATGGCGCTGAACGTGATTGCGCAGGGCAGCAGCAAGGTCACCGAGACCATCTTCGAGAACCGCTACATGCACGTCAACGAGATGGTGCGCCTGGGCGCCCACATTCAGGTTGATGGCAAGGTGGCCGTCATCGAGGGGATCGAAAAGCTGTCCGGCGCCACCGTCATGGCCACCGACCTGCGCGCCTCGGCCAGCCTGGTGATCGCCGGTCTCGTGGCCGAGGGCGACACCGTGGTCGACCGCATTTACCACCTGGACCGCGGTTACGACCAGATGGAACTCAAGCTGCGCGGCCTGGGCGCGGACATCGAAAGGATCAAGTAATGTCCATGCTCACGCTGGCCCTCTCCAAAGGCCGCATTTTTGATGACACCCTGCCGCTCTTGCGCGCCGCTGGCATCGAGGTGCTCGACGACCCCGAGAAATCGCGCAAGCTGATTCTGGCCACCAACCGCCCCGACCTGCGTGTGGTGCTGGTGCGCGCCACCGACGTGCCCACCTATGTGCAGCACGGCGGTGCCGACCTCGGTGTGGTGGGCAAGGACACCTTGCTCGAATCCGGCAGCGAGGGCCTCTACCAGCCGCTGGACCTGCAGATCGCCAAGTGCCGCATCAGCGTGGCCGTGCGCGAGGGCTTTGACTACGCAGCCGCCGTGCGCCAGGGTGGTCGCCTGAAAGTGGCCACCAAGTACGTGGCGATTGCCCGTGACTTTTTCTCGGCCAAGGGCGTGCACGTGGACCTCATCAAGCTCTACGGCAGCATGGAGCTGGCGCCGCTGACGGGCCTGGCCGACGCCATCGTCGACCTGGTGTCCACCGGAAGCACGCTCAAGGCGAACCATTTGGTCGAGGTCGAGCAGATCATGGACATCAGCGCCCGGCTGGTGGTCAACCAGGCGGCGCTCAAGCTCAAGCAGGCCCCCATCCGCCACATCATTGATGCCATGGCCAAGGCCGTGGCCCAACCTGCCGGGGCCTGACGCGATGAAAGCCCAAGCCCTGATGCTGTCTACCTCCGATGCTGGTTTTGAGGCCGCTTTCCAGGCGCGCCTGCATTGGTCGGCCGACACGGATTCGGCCATCGAGCAGCGCGTGGCCGACATCCTGGCCGATGTGAAGGCCCGCGGCGATGCCGCCGTGCTCGATTACACCCAGCGCTTCGATGGGCTGCCGGCCTCCAGCATGCAGGCCTTGGAGCTCAGGCCTGCCGAGCTCCAGGCTGCCTTCAATAGCCTGCCACCCGCCCAGCGCGAGGCGCTGCAGTCGGCCGCTGCCCGGGTGCGCAGCTACCACGAGGCCCAAAAGCGGGCCAGCGGCGAGAGCTGGAGCTACCGCGACGCCGACGGCACCTTGCTGGGCCAGAAGGTCACGCCCCTGGACCGCGTGGGCATCTACGTGCCCGGCGGCAAAGCGGCTTACCCCTCGTCCGTGCTGATGAACGCCATCCCAGCCCATGTGGCGGGCGTGGGCGAGATCATCATGGTGGTGCCCACGCCCCAGGGCGAGAAGAACCCGCTGGTGCTGGCCGCTGCCTTCGTGGCCGGCGTAAGCCGGGCCTTCACCATTGGCGGTGCGCAGGCCGTGGCGGCGCTGGCCTACGGCACGGCCACTGTGCCGGCCGTGGACAAGATCACCGGCCCGGGCAATGCCTACGTGGCTGCGGCCAAGCGCCGCGTGTTCGGTACCGTCGGCATCGACATGATCGCCGGCCCCTCCGAGATCCTGGTGCTGGCCGACGGCAGCACACCGGCCGATTGGGTGGCCATGGATTTGTTCTCGCAGGCCGAGCACGATGAGCTGGCGCAAAGCATCCTGCTTTGCCCCGACGCCGCCTACATTGCCCAAGTTCAGGCCGCGATCGACCGCCTGCTGCCCGAGATGCCACGCCGTGACATCATCGCCAAGAGCCTGAACGACCGGGGCGCGCTCATTCACACGCGCAGCATGGAAGAGGCTTGCGCCATCAGCAACCGCATTGCGCCCGAGCACCTGGAAATCTCCAGCCGCGAGCCTGGTCAGTGGGAGCCGCTGCTCAAGCACGCGGGCGCCATCTTCATGGGCGCCTACACCAGCGAGTCGCTGGGTGACTACTGCGCTGGCCCCAACCATGTGTTGCCCACCAGCGGCACGGCGCGCTTTTCCAGCCCGCTGGGCGTCTACGACTTCCAGAAGCGCTCGAGCCTCATCGAGGTCAGTGCGGCGGGCGCCCAGACCCTGGGCCGCACGGCCGCCGAGCTGGCCTATGGTGAAGGTCTGCAGGCCCACGCCCGCGCGGCCGAGTTGCGGCTGGACCCGGTCCCCCCCATGAGGACATCGTCATGAGCACTGGCTTGGACCCCAAGCTCGCCCGTTTGATCCGCCAGGACGTGCAGTCCATGCACGCCTATGCCATCCAGGACTCGGCCGGCATGGTCAAGCTCGATGCGATGGAGAACCCCCACCGCCTGCCGCCCGAGCTGCAGGCCGAGCTGGGTCGGCGGCTGGGCGCCCTGGCGCTCAACCGCTACCCCGATGGCCGCGTGAACGAGTTGCGCCGGGCCCTGGCCGAGTACGCCGGCATGCCGACGGGCTTCGACATCATGCTGGGCAACGGCTCTGACGAGCTGATCTCCTTGTTGGCACTGGCCTGTGACGTGCCTGGCGGCTCAGTGCTGGCGCCTGTGCCGGGCTTTGTCATGTACGCCATGAGTGCGCAGCTGCAGGGCCTGTCCTTCATCGGCGTGCCGCTCACCCCCGACTTTGAGCTGGACCTGCCGGCCATGCTGGAGGCCATTCGCACCCACAAGCCCTCCATCACCTACCTGGCCTACCCGAACAACCCCACAGCCAACCTCTGGGACGACGCGGCCATTGAGGCCATCATTCAGGCCGTGGGCGAGCAGGGCGGCCTGGTGGTCATGGACGAGGCCTACCAGCCCTTTGCCAGCCGCAGCTACATCGATCGCCTGGCCCGCCACCGCCATGTGCTGCTGATGCGCACGCTCAGCAAGTTTGGTCTGGCCGGGGTGCGCCTGGGTTACATGATGGGCCCGCAGGCACTGATTGCCGAGATCGACAAGGTGCGCCCGCCCTACAACATCAGCGTTCTCAATTACGAGTGCGCGCTCTTCGCCCTGGAACACCGCGAGGTGTTCGCCACGCAGGCCCAGGACCTGGTGCGCGAGCGCGCCCGTTTGATGGAGGCGCTCAGTGCCCTGCCGGGCGTGCGGCCCTTTCAAAGCGACGCCAACATGGTGCTGGTGCGCTTCGAAGGCGAGAGCGATCGCGCGACCGTCGTTTTTGAGGGCCTGAAGGCCCGCGGCGTGCTGGTGAAAAACATTTCTAAAATGCACCCCTTGCTGGCCAATTGCCTGCGCCTGACCGTGGGCACCGCCGACGAGAACAAGCAATTGCTGCAAGCCCTTACGCAAAGCCTATGACCTCCCACACCCCGGCCAGCCCTCGCATCGCGGAGGTGAGCCGCCACACCGCTGAAACCAAGATCACCGTCAAGGTCAACCTTGATGGCACGGGCCAGTCGCGCCTGGCCACGGGCATCGGCTTTTTCGACCATATGCTCGACCAGATCGCCCGCCACGGGCTGATCGATCTGGACATCGTGGCCGAAGGGGATCTGCACATCGACGGCCACCACACCGTGGAAGACGTGGGCATCACGCTCGGCCAAGCGCTGGCCAAGGCCGTGGGCGACAAAAAGGGCCTGCGCCGCTATGGCCATGCCTATGTGCCGCTGGACGAAGCGCTCTCGCGCGTGGTGGTCGATTTTTCCGGCCGTCCGGGCCTGGTGATGCACGTGCCCTTCAAGAGCGGCATGATCGGCCAGTTCGACACCCAGCTGGCCTTCGAGTTTTTCCAGGGCCTGGTGAACCACGCCTTCATCACCCTGCACATCGACAACCTGCAGGGCGAGAACGCCCACCACCAGGCCGAGACGGTGTTCAAGGCCTTCGCCCGTGCGCTGCGCATGGCGCTGGAGATTGACCCGCGCGCAGCCGGCATCATTCCGTCTACCAAGGGTTCGCTCTGAGCCTTGGCTTGCAGTCCCCCGGGCCTGCTTTTTCAAACATGCCTACCAAAACCGTTGCAGTCGTCGATTACGGCTCGGGCAACCTGCGCTCGGTGTCCCAGGCTGTGCTGCATGTGGCCCGCGAGACGGGCCACGAAGTCAAAGTCACTTCCAGCGCTTCTGAGGTGATGGCTGCCGACCGGGTGGTCTTGCCTGGCCAAGGCGCCATGCACGACTGCATGCGGGCTCTGAGCGAATCGGGACTGCGCCAGGCCGTGCTGCACGCGGCCGCGCACAAGCCGCTGTTTGGCGTGTGCGTGGGCATGCAGATGCTGCTCGAGCAGAGCCACGAAGGCATCGATGGCCAGCCCACCCCGGCGCTCGGCCTGATCCCCGGCGAGGTCGTGCGTTTTGAGCTGGCCGGGCGCCTGCAGCCCGATGGCAGCCGCTTCAAGGTGCCGCAAATGGGCTGGAATCAGGTGTGGCAGCTGCCCGGCGAC
>JAIXPL010000017.1 GCA_027486255.1 Comamonadaceae bacterium | reverse complement strand
CAGCGCTCGTTGAAACGCTGTGATCACTCCGCCCAGCGGAAGTAATCTGAAAGCTCCGCGCGTTCCGTGAGGGCGCGGTTCACCGCTGCGTCGGGATCGGCATGGCCGATGGCCAGGCCGCAGACGATGGCGCTGTCCTGCGGCAGGGAAAGCACCCGCCGAATGAGGCCCGGATAGGACGCGATGGCACCAATGGCACACGTGGCCAGGCCCTTTCCTTGCGCCGCGAGCATGAGGCCGTACAAGCTCATGCCCAGGTCCATGTAGCCGCCAGGGCCAAAACGCCGGTCGATGGTGATGATCAGGGCTACCGGCGCGTCAAAAAAGCGGAAGTTGCGCTCGAACTGCTGGTCGCGGCCAGCCCGATCGTCGCGGGCCACACCGAGGGCGCCGTACAGCGCCTGGGCCGAGGCCACCTGCCGGCGGCGCAAGCCCATGGGCAAGGGGTCTGGGAAGTAGCGGTAGTCCTCGGGTTCCTGACGGCCCTCGCGAAAGGCCTGCACCAATTCATCAGAGAGCTGGCGGCGGCTTTCGCCCCGCAGGCCGATGAAGCTTCCGGGCTGCAGATTGGCCCCGCTGGGCGCGCGCCGGGCCAGGCCCAGCAGTTCCTCGACCACGTCGTCGGGAATGGGGTTCGGAAGAAAGCCGCGCACGGAGCGCCGGTCTTTGAGGGCGCAGGCAATGGATGGGACTGGGGTCACGGGGCGGAATGCCAGCCGGGCCTGGCACAGGCGCCGAGCCGGCAGGACTGAAGCCGAAGACCGACGCATTATGGATGCACGAGCGCTGGCCGACAGGCGCGCGTGCATCCGGCGGTGTTTACGTGATGTTGTCCACCAGCGACTTGGTCATGAAGGACATGGTTTCAATCGCCTTGGCGTTGGCCTGGAAGTTTCTTTGTGCCGCGATCAGGTCCACCATTTCATTGGTGAGGTTCACATTGGATTTTTCCAGCGCACCCGACTGCACCTGACCGAAGCCTTGATCGCCTGGCGTGCCGTAGAAAGCCGCGCCCGAGCCCACCGTGGTGATGTAGCGTGATTCGCCCATTTGCCCGAGTTCGCTGGTGTTGGTGAAGTTGGCCAACAGGATCTGGCCCAGGGCCGCTTGGTGGCCGTTGGAATACACGCCGGTGACGAGCCCGTTTTTCTGGATGCCGATGTCCGTGAGCTCGCCTTCGGGGCGGCCATCCTGCGAGATCGCACGCAGGGCAAAGGCATTGGGTGACTGGGTCGATCCTTTGAGCCTGATAGACAGCAGGTCCGGGCTTCCCGGCTGCAGCTGAAATTGCAGTTGCTGAAGGTCCGGGGTGATGTTGCCCGAGGTGTCAAAGCGAATGAGGCCAGACTGGTCTGTGAGGGTCTGGCTGTAAGACACCAGGGGATCCAGCATGGACGAGTTCAGTGGCGCCGTGGCAGGTGTGCGAATGTTGTCAACAAACAGCTGCGCGCCCGTGGCCTGGCCACCCGACGCATCAAAAGAGCCTGACACAAACACGAATTTGTAATTGCCGCCAGCCTGCACGGTCTGGGTCGCGGTTTGCCAGTCGGTCTGGTCCGATGCCGTGCGGCCCGTCTGGTCGAGGAGCTTGACGGTCTGCCCTGTGTCCACATTGAGCAGGTAGGCGTAGACATCATAGGCATCGTTCCCGCCGCTGGCTTTCCAGTCAAAGGACACCTGGTCTCCCGACTTGAGAGACACCGGTTTGTCACTGACGATGGCCGGACCCCGCAAGATGCCGTAACCGGCATCGATGTTGCCGGTCGAATTCAGGCGGGCCGTTCCCGTGCCGTCGGGACCCGCCGCCGCGCTGAAACCAGAGCTGAAATTCGCATTGCTCGCCACGACCGCATCACCCGCACTTTGCGCGGGTCGGGTTTCATCCACCGGTGTTGGAAAGCCTGCAATGAGGGTGCTGCCATCGAGGCGCACTTGGCCGTCGAGCCGGGTCCAGCCCTTGAGGGCGCCGGTGTTGTCGGTGTCGGTGAAGTTGCTGTTCTCGAACGCCTGGCGAGTCAGATTGATGCGCAGGGGCTTGCCGTTCAGACCATTGTTCAAAGGGTCTAGCGTTCCCAATTGACGCGCCGTGTCCCCCGTGCCCAGATAGACCCTGTCACCCACCAGAGACACCGCGTTGAAGCTGGTGTCGAACTGTGTGCTGGCGTTGAGCTTGATGACATCTTTGCCACCACCCTGCCCTGACCATTCGATGAATTCATGGTTGGCCTGCTTGGTGGGCACCGCCTGGCGCGTGTACTCCCGAGGCTGGACGGGAACCACCTGACCATCCACCATGAGCACGGTTTTCCAGTCGGTGGTGGGGTTGAGCTCATCGGCCTCGCGCGCCTTGATGTAGAACAGCGTGCCCTGGTGCACCTTGCCCGTGCCATCCACGAGCTCCATGTTGTTCTTGTAACTGTAGGTGCTGGGATCCAGGCTGTTGAAGGCCTTGTTGATGACTTTGGATTCAGCTGAAAAGTTATTCGACAACTCCAACTGACGGGTCGGCCTGAACTGGCCTGTGGTCTTCTGTGGAATTTGTAGGCTTTGCAAGGTGGTGGACAAAGGGTTTCCCGCCGCATCCACACGGGCCACTTGCAAAAACTCGCCGGCGCTGTTGACCACAAAGCGGTCTTGGTTGAACTTGAATGCACCGTCGCGCGTGAACATGTCCCGCATATCCAGGCTGGACTTGACGGGGAAAAATCCATTGCCCAAGACAGCCAGGTCGAGCTGATTGGCTGAGTTGGCAATGTTGCCCTGACCGAAATCCTGTTGAATGGACGCCACCGCGACACCCTGACCGGTCTGGGTCGGGCTTTGCTGCAAGGTGGACGAGTAGATAGCCTCGAACGAGGTTTTGGAACGCTTGAAGCTGTTCGTATCCACATTGGCCACGTTGTTGGACGTGGCCGCCAACTGGGTATTGGCCGCCTGAAGCCCTGTGAGCGAGGTGTAGTACGTCATGCGCTGGTCTCCCGCGGTGGTGTGTCGGTAGGCCGACATGGCAAGGGTGATCAGTGCATAAAGCAACTGGTGTGCCATGTCACTGGGTGCAGGATGTCCAGGCCAAACCGACGGCAAACACTGGGGATAGAACTTGAACAAGCACCCACTTGTCCACAAGCCTGGACCCTGATGGCAACTTGTTCATGTCTGCACGACAGCGGCAAAAGGGGTCGGCACACATGCTTTGATGAGACACAAGCCCTTGTTTTTAAAAGAAAAAACACGGTTATGCACAAAACCATGGCTGCTCTACTAGCTACTACTATCTCTAAATAAATAAATACATAAGAAGACAGAACAAGAAGAGGGCCTAGCCCCTGGGCTGCCATCTGCCTTGAAATCGCAACACGCCCTCGGGTGCTTGTCTGACATCCTGCGCGTCTTTCTTTTTCAGAATAAGGGCATCCCTGTTCTTGTTTTCATGAAGGAAGCGCCATGGCACGCCATCCCAAGTCGGGTCACGACAAGTCCAAGCCGAGCATGCAAGGCTCTGGCGGCAAAGTCGAGAACGACCACAACAAAAGCGGTGCGCAGCCGGCGACGCAGAAAAATGAGGCCCAGCGCACGCCTCTGAGCCGCAGCGATCGTGAAAGCAAAGTGGGGTCCGACAACCAGGTGCGTGCGCGCATGGGTGGGCCTGGCGCGCCCATGGGTGGCAAATCTCGTTGATATCGGGCTGGGCTGTTTCCGGCTACCCAGCAAAACGGCCCCTGCAGGAGGGGCCGTTTGGGGGGGCTAGGTGTGCGTCAAGCTGCGGCCTCGTGCGCCGCGCCTGAGCCTTACTTGGCGTCTTCAGGCAGTTCGATCTTGACTTCCAGCACATCCAGGTTGTCCTGGCGCTCCAGGTTGACCTTGATGTCGTTGGGATTGATCTGGATGTACTTGGAGATCACCGCCACCAGGTCCCGCTGCAGTTGCGGCAGGTAGTCGGGTTGGTGGTGGCGGTTGCCCGTGCGCTCATGCGCCAGGATGATTTGCAGGCGCTCCTTGGCCACATTGGCCGTCTTTTTCTTCTCGCCCAGGAGGAATGAAAGAAAGGAGCTCATTTACTTTCCTCCGAAGAGGCGCTTGAAGAAGCCCTGCTTCTGCGCTTCCACGAAACGCAGGGGGCGCTCTTCACCCAAGAGGCGGTCGATCACGTCCTTGTAGGCTTCAGACACATCGCTGCCTTGCATGTGGATGGTGGGCACACCTTGGTTGGAGGCCTGCAGCACGGTCTCCGATTCGGGGATCACGCCGATCAGCGGAATGCGCAGGATGTCCTGGATGTCGTCCAGCGACAGCATTTGGCCCTGGTCCACGCGGTTGGGGTTGTAGCGCGTGATCAGCAGGTGTTCCTTGATGGGCTCACTGCCTTCCATGGCCCGCTTGGTCTTGCTCGAGAGCATGCCCAGGATGCGGTCGGAGTCGCGCACCGAAGACACCTCGGGGTTGGTCACCACCAAGGCCTCATCGGCAAAGTGCATGGCCATGAGAGCCCCGGTTTCGATGCCAGCGGGCGAATCGCAGACGATGTAGTCAAAGCCCATCTCGCCCAATTCCTTGAGCACGCGCTCTACGCCGTCTTGCGTGAGGGCTTCTTTGTCGCGCGTTTGCGAGGCGGCCAGCACGAAGAGGTTTTCGCACTGCTTGTCTTTGATGAGTGCCTGGTGCAGATTGGCTTCGTTGTGGATGACGTTGATCAGGTCATACACCACGCGGCGTTCGCAGCCCATGATGAGGTCCAGGTTGCGCAGGCCGACGTCGAAGTCGATCACGGCCGTCTTGAAGCCACGCAGGGCCAGCCCGGTGGCAAAGCTGGCGCTGGTGGTGGTTTTGCCCACACCACCCTTGCCGGAGGTCACCACAATGATTCGTGCCATTACTCAAAGTCCTTGTTGAAGCCGGTGAACTCACCGGCGGGTTGCGTGTGAAAAGGGGTGGCGTGCGGCAGGTGCTTCACTTGAGCGCCTCCATCACCAGTTTGTCGCCATCGGGGCCACTGTGCAGGCTGACCATGGCGGCCCGACCGCGCACCTGGGCTGGCAGGGCCACGTCGCTGGTGCGGTAGATGCCGGCGATGGAGAGCAACTCGGCTTCCAGGCTTTGCGCAAAGATGCGCGCCTGCGTGTTGCCACGCGCACCGGCCATGGCCTTGCCGCGCAAGGGAGCGTACACATGGATGTGGCCGTCGGCGATCACTTCAGCACCTGCGTTGACCATGGCCATCACCACCAGGTCGCGGCCGCGGGCGTAGATCTGTTGACCAGAGCGCAGCGGTTTGGTGATGACCATCGCGCCTGGCGCGGGTTCTGCGGTGGGCACGGCCACGGGTGCCGGTTTGCTTTGTTCTGCCTCGGCGGCCGGGGCGGGGGAGGCGCTGGCCACCACCCTGGCATCAGGTGCGGCCAACAGGCCTGCAGCCAGGCCAGCAGCCATTTGTTCAGGTGTGCCGCCGCGCAGCGCGATGGCTTTGACCTTGTAGGGCGCCAGCACGGCGAGCAGTGCCGAAAAGTCGATGCTGGCCAGCTCGCTGCCTGCACGCCGTGCGGCCGCATTGAGCGGCGTGAGATCGATCACCAGCGGGTCGTTGTCGAAGAAGTCAGGAATGTCACCAAAGCGTTGGGCCATGTCTTTGGCCAGCACCTGAAGGTCAGCCGATTTCAGCAACAGGGCCACCAGGGGCAGGTTGGCGCTCTTGATCTCGAAAGAGGCGGGGGTGTTCGAAGAGGCCGAAGAGGCAACAGGCATGGGCTGGCCGATAGAGGGTGACGAGCTGTCCAGCAGGGGAGCATGGCCGTAGCCACACCGGAATGCCACAAATTTTAGCAGTCAGGCTCAGCCGTTCGATGCTCTGTTTTGCCGCTTGCCAGAGCCCCTTTGACCTGAAACATCTCCGCCTCTGTGAACAGGTACAGCAGCACCGCCAGCAACAGGGGCACGAGGTAGTAAATCAAGCGGTAGGCCAGCAGGGCAGCCAGCAGCTCATGCCCGGGCACCTGGTGCGACAAGAGCGCCAGAAAAACGGCTTCCAGCACCCCGATGCCGGCCGGCACATGCGCCAATACGCCGGCCACGGCGGCCAGCAGGAGCACCGCCATCACCGTGGGGAAATCCAGACCCTGCGGCATCAGCACTTTCATTAGGCTACCCAGCAGCAGCCAATGCACCAAGCCCATGGCCGCCTGCAGCCAGGCCATGCGTGCGGAGGGCACTTGAAGGCGATGACCCCGCAGATGCAGTGCGCGCTGGCGTGTCCAGGTGCACAGCAGCAAGTAGGACGCTGCGGCCAACAGCAGCCCCACTCCCAGCAGTTGCACACCCCACCGCTCGAGCGGCCAGCTCGAAGGCAGGGCCGGGGGATGCAGCACGAACAGGCCCCCGGCCAAGACCAGGTAGCCCAGCCAGTTGGTGAGCATGGACAGGCCCACCACACGGGAGATTTGCCCCAGGCTCAGGCCCAGGCGAGCGTACAGCCGCAAGCGAAAGGCAAGACCGCCGATCAGTGCGCCCAGGTTGAGGTTGAACACATAGCTGATGAAGGCCACGGAGAGCACGGTGCGCGTGCCCAGGGTGTGCCCACAGTAGCGGCGCCCCAGCAGGTCGTAAGAGCTGTAGAGCGCCAGGCTGAGGGCCGCCAGCAAGGCCGCCAGCGCCAGCACGCTGGCCGGATAGGCGCGCAAGCTGCTGAGCACCTCTGTCCATGCAATGGTCTGGGCCTCGTGGGCGATCAGCACCCCGACGCCGCCTAAAAACGTGAGCAGCAGGACGACTTTGGCCCAGGGCCACCAGGCATGACGCGTCAACGTTCGGCCTGGAGCAGGTTTTCGGCGGGCGTGAGCCGGGGCTGGTGCGCTGGCAACCAGCCTGCCCAGGAGGGATAAAGCCGCAGCACATGAAACACGAGGAAGCTGCGCAGCAGGCGCCACCAGCTCGATTCCTGCAGCGGATTGGCAAAGATTTCCTGGCAGCGGTGGCAGATCAACTCGTCCAGCCGGCCTTGAAGTTGCCGGTTGAAATCCGCATCACGGATGACGACGTTGGCCTCCAGGTTCAGCGACAGGCTCAGCGGATCCAGGTTGCTGGAGCCCACGGTCGACCATTCATGGTCGCTGGTGGCCACTTTTCCGTGCAGCGGGCGCTCTCGGTATTCGTAGATGTGCACCCCGGCGCTGAGCAGGTGGTGGTAGAGCAGGCGGGCCGCCGTTTTAACAATGGGCATGTCCGGTTCGCCCTGCAGGATCAGCTCGACCCGCACCCCCCGGCGGGCCGCCCGTCGCAACTCGCGCAGCAGGCGGTAGCCCGGAAAGAAATAAGCATTGGCAATCACCACGCGATGCCGAGCGGCCCGGATGGCCACGCGGTAGTGCTGTTCGATGTCGTGCGTGTGCCGATGGTTGTCGCGCGTCACCAGCATGGCGGCCATGTGCCCCGCCGTTGGCGGCGGGCTTTGCAAGGGGGGATAGCGCCGCAGCACATCCTCGGGCGTGAGCGCATGCTGGCCCGTGGGCGATCTGGTCCGTTGCCCTGCCGCCATGGCATGCACGGCAAAGCCCCGGATGTGCGACACCAGGGGCCCCTCGATCTCGACGGCGTAGTCCAGCTTGGCGCTGGGGCCGTAGCTCAGCAGCTGCTCGGCTGAGTAGTTGATGCCGCCCACAAAGGCCCGAGCGGCATCGACCACCACGATCTTGCGGTGCATGCGCCTGAACAGATTGGTGCGCCAGCCCCACAGGCGTGGCGCCGGATCGAACACATGGATGCGCACCCCCGCCGCCGTGAGGCTGGAGATGAAGGCATCTGGCAGGTCGGGCGAGCCGAAGCCGTCGATGGTGATGTCCACCCGCGCGCCGCGCCGGGCGGCCTGCAGCAGTGCAGCTTGCAGGGCCCGGCCCACATGGTCGTCAAACAGGATGAAGGTCTCGACGATCACTTCCTGCCGCGCCTGCGAAATCGTCTCGAACACCCGGGGGAAGAACGCCTCGCCGTTCTCGAGGAGTTGAATCTGGTTGCCGGTGATCCAACGTGTTTTCATGGGTCTGCAGCCTGCGCTGCGGCTGACTTAGCGCCTCACAGCACGATCTCCGCGGCCAGTGGGGCGTGGTCCGACAGGTGTGACCAGGGCCGCCTGGGCAGCACCACCGGGGCGTGTGCCACGGCATGGCGTACGTAAATGCGGTCCAGGTGCAGCATGGGCATGCGCGCGGGGAAGGTGCGCGCCGGCCTGCCATGCGCCTTGACAAAAACTTCGTGCAGGCCGGCGCCCTTTTCCAGCTGGTCGTGCGCGCGGCGGCGCCAGTCATTGAAGTCGCCTGCCACCACCACGGGCGCCTCGGCCGGCACGTCCTCGCGCACCATCTTGCACAGCATGTTCATCTGCTGGCGGCGGTGGGCCTCCAGCAGACCCAGGTGAACGCAGATCGCATGCACCTGGCCGCGGTCCTCCGGCAAGGCCAGCACGCAATGCAGCAGGCCGCGCCGTTCGGGGCCGCTGATGGAGATGTCCCTGTTTTCGTGGTGCGTGATCGGGAACTTCGAGAGCACGGCATTGCCGTGGTGACCGTTGGTGTACACCGCATTGCGGCCGTAGGCGTACTGCGGCCAGATGCTGTCGGCCAGGAATTCGTAGTGCGGCGCCTCAGGGTAGTTCTCCCAGCGCTGGCCATGCGTGGCGTGCGTGCCGGCCACTTCCTGCAGGAACACCACGTCGGCGCCCACCGCGCGCACGGCTTCGCGCAGCTCATGCAGCATGAATTTGCGGTTGAAGACGGTAAAGCCCTTGTGGATGTTCACGGTGAGGACCTTGAATGAAAAATCACCAGTGCGCTCGGCTGATTTGGGCGAGAAGAGTTGACCGCTGGAGGCAATGCGTTGAACAAGCATGGATCTTGGGTGGTGTGCGGTCGGCGGTGGGGGCGGCTTGGCCGTGGTTGTACCGTGGAAAGCCCCACAGCTCGTGTAGGACAGCAAGCAGCGCTCGGCTGCAAGGTGCGCCTTCCTATACTGTGCTGAACCTCACGACAAGGACGAGATCATGGAGTATTTGCTGGCTGGCTTGGTGCTTTTTCTGGGTATTCATTCCACGCGCATCTTTGCCGACGGCTGGCGCAGTCAGATGGTGGCGCGCATGGGTCTGCAGCCCTGGAAGATGCTCTATACCGCCTTGTCTCTGGCGGGCCTGGTCCTGATCGTGTGGGGCTGGGGCCTGGCGCGCCAATCGCCCATGCTGCTGTGGCAGCCTCCGGCGGGCTTGCGCCATGCGGCGGCCCTGGTGACTTTGTTGTCCTTTGTGTTGCTGGCCGCCGCCTTCGTGCCGGGCAACCAGCTCAAGGCGCGTTTCCACCATCCCATGGTGCTGTCGGTCAAAGCCTGGGCCCTGGCCCATCTGCTGGCCAATGGCTCGCTGGCCGATGTGCTGCTCTTCGGCAGTTTCTTGGCTTGGTCGGTGGCGCAGTTCATTGTGCTGCGTCGGCGTGACCGCCGCGACGACCGCATCTACCCGCCCGGGCGGCCGGGCGCCACCGTGCTCACGGTGCTGGCCGGGGGCGTGGCCTGGGCGGTGTTTGCCTTCTGGCTTCACGCCGTGCTCATCGGTGTGAAGCCCTTCGGCGGCCAGTAAGGCGGGGCTTTCAGCTGCGGCCGCCTTCATGGCGGTGGTGGCCGTCATGGTGGCCTGCGGGCCCATGCCCATGGCGCCCCGCCATCATGCGGGCCGTCTCACGGTCGAAGACCTTCTTCTGTTCCGGGTTGATCGCGGCGTAGAAGTTCTTGGTGGCCTCGCCCCGACGGTCCATCAGGGCGTTCATCTCGCTCTGGTGTTGCGTGCGCAGGCTTTTCATGCGCTCAATGCGCTCGGGCGTGCTCAGCCGGGACAGTTCCTGGTGCTGTTGCTCGTGTTCGGCCCAGTGGGCAGGCCGTGTCTGCAGTGCGGCGGTGTAGCTGCTCCAAGCGCTTTCCTGCTCAGGCGTGAGCTGCAGCTTGGCTTTGAGTCCTTGCAGACGTTTGCTTTGCCCGGCCTGCATGCGCTCCATGCGCTCGGCCATGCGGCTGTGCGGGGCCGTCGGGTTGGCGGCGGGGGGTGTGCCTTGTGCGGGCTGCGCAGCGGCCAGCAGGCTGGCTGAGGCGAGCAGCAGGCCCAATAAAGAGTGGGTCAGGCGGGTCATGGGGTTGTCCTTTTGAAAAGTGGCAAGCCCGTGCTTGCCTGCTTCACAGTGTGCGAGGCGCTTGTGTCTGCTCCATGCTGCTCGGGTGAGCGGATGTAAAGACGCGATGAAGGGCTAACCCGCGTGCCCGCCCGGTCAAGCGCAGCGCCCGCCCGCCTCAGACAACCTGGTAGCCCTCTTGAGCAATGGCTTGGGCCAGCGCGTTGCGCGCTTGTTGGCTTTGCACCTGAACCAGGTTGTGATGGCGGTCGATTTGCACCTGGGCCTGTGGGTCCAATGCCTTGATGGCCTGGGTGACGGCGCGCTCGCAGTGTCCGCAGGTCATGCCGGTGACGGTGAAGTTCTGGTTCATGGTGAAGGCTCCCGCAGTGATTGGAATGAGCATAGTTTCAAGCCTCCCACCATCGCAAGGTCAGGCGTCTTTGTGCTTGACCTGGATCAAGCGCCAACGCAGCGCTTGACCTTGACCTCTTGTCAAGCCTTAAGCTGTCTGCATGAACAACGCACCCCTGCAGAGCGCTCTGGCCGAGGCCTGTCCTCTGCCCGGTCCTGATGGTCAGACCCTGGACCTGGGCATCGAGGGCATGACCTGCGCTTCGTGTGTGTCGCGCGTGGAGCGTGCGCTCAAGAAGGTGCCGGGGGTCGAGGCGGCCACCGTCAACCTGGCCACCGAATCGGCCCGCATCGTGATCCAGGCGTCCGACCAGGGCCATGGCCAGGCCCAGGCCCTCCTGCGCCGGGCCGTGCGGGATGCCGGCTACGGCGTGCGCGAGCAGGCCCTGGCCGATGCGCAGGACCAGGCCTCGCCATGGACGGGCTTCGGCCCCGTGGCCTGGGGCCTGGCGCTGTCCCTGCCCTTGGTCCTGCCCATGCTCGCCGAGCTGCTGGGCCGCCACTGGATGTTGCCGGGCTGGCTGCAGTTCCTGCTGGCCACACCGGTGCAATTCATTTTGGGCGCCCACTTTTACAAAGCTGGCTGGTATGCGCTGAAGGCCCGCACCGGCAACATGGACCTGCTGGTGGCGGTGGGCACCTCAGCCGGTTGGGGTTTGTCGGTGTGGCTGTGGCTCACGGCCGAGCCTGGGGTCATGCCGCACCTGTACTTCGAGGCTTCGGCCGTGGTGATCACGCTGGTGATGCTGGGCAAGTGGCTGGAGCTGCGCGCCAAGCGGCAGACCACCTCGGCCATTCGCGCCTTGCATGCGCTCAGGCCGCCCGTGGCGCATGTGGTGCTGAAGTCGGGCGAGACGGCCGACGTGCCGGTGGCCGAGGTGCTGCGGGGTGA
Organism: Comamonadaceae bacterium; assembly: GCA_027486255.1. GTDB lineage: Bacteria > Pseudomonadota > Gammaproteobacteria > Burkholderiales > Burkholderiaceae_C > Polaromonas. The sequence goes on along the minus strand of JAIXPL010000017.1, from coordinate 37,598 downwards.
CACCGTGGTGGTGCTGCCGGGCGAGCGCATTCCCGTCGATGGTGCGGTGATCGAGGGCCGCACGCAGGTGGACGAGTCCATGCTCACCGGTGAGCCGCTGCCGGTGGCCAAGGAGGTGGGCGCATCGCTGACTGGTGGCAGCATCAATGGCGAGGGCCGTGTGCTCATGCGCGTGAACGCCGTGGGCCGCGACACGGTGCTGGCCCGCATCATTGGCCTGGTAGAAGACGCGCAGGCGGCCAAGGCGCCCATCCAGCGCCTGGTGGATCAGGTGTCGGCGGTGTTCGTGCCGGTGGTCATGGTGCTGGCGCTGGTCACGCTGATCGGCTGGCTGCTGGCCGGCCAGCCCCTGGAGGTCTCGCTCATCCGCGCCGTGGCGGTGCTGGTGATCGCCTGCCCCTGTGCCTTGGGCCTGGCCACGCCGGCGGCCATCATGGCTGGCACCGGGGTGGCGGCGCGCCACGGCATTCTCATCAAGGACGCCCAGGCCCTGGAACTCGCGCACCGCGCCAAGGTGGTGGCTTTCGACAAAACCGGCACGCTCACCGTGGGACAGCCCCGCTTGGTGGCCTTCGAGCCGGTGCATGGCCAGCCACGCGAGGCCTGGCTGGCAGTGGCCGCCAGTTTGCAAAGCGGCAGTGAGCATCCGCTGGCGCGGGCTGTGGTGCAGGCCGCGCGCGCAGAGGGCCTGGCGCTGGTGCCGCCGCAGAATGTGCAGGCCATGGCAGGCCGCGGCATGCAGGGGGAGGTGAATGGCCAAGCCTGTGTCGTGGCCAGCCTGCGCTGGCTCCAGGAGTTGGCCGTTCCGCTGGGCGCCCTGCAGTCGGTGGCCGAGCAGCAGCAGGCGCGCGGCGCCACGCTGTCGGTGCTCTTGAAGCCAGACCAGGCGGCCCCTGGCGGCCATCAGGTGCTGGCCCTCATGGCCTTTGCCGACGAACCCAAGGCCGGTGCGCGCGAGGCCCTGGCCGCGCTGCGTTCTCGCCCGGTGCAGCTGCGCATGATCTCGGGTGACAACCGGGCCGCCGCGCTGGCCATGGGTGCGCGCCTGGGCCTGTCTCCTGAGGAGGTGATGGCCGAGGTGCTGCCGGCGGACAAGGCCCGTCGCGTGGCCGAGCTCAAGGCCGGGCTGCACGGTCAGGGCGCGGTGGTGATGGTGGGCGACGGCGTGAACGACGCGCCAGCCCTGGCCGCCGCCGATGTGGGCATGGCCATGGGCACGGGCACCGATGTGGCCATGCACGCCGCCGGCGTGACGCTCATGCGCGGCGACGTCGCGCTGGTGGCGGCGGCCCTGGACATCTCGCACCGCACCGTGCTGAAGATCCGGCAAAACCTCTTCTGGGCCTTCGTCTACAACGTGGCGGGCATTCCGCTGGCGGCGATGGGTTACCTCAACCCGGTGGTGGCCGGCGCGGCCATGGCGCTGTCCAGCGTGAGCGTGATGGCCAATGCGCTCACGCTCAAGCGCTGGCGCCCGCCCGCCTCACTCCACCCGCGCGCCTGATTTCTTCACGTAGTCGGCGGTGCGCTGTGTCTCCGAGCGCATGAGTGCGCCCATTTGCGCGGCGCTGCCGCCCATGGGTGCCATGCCCTGGCTGGTCATGTGTTTCTCGACGAAGTCGCGGTCGGCCAGGATGGTGTTGACCGTGGCGTTGAGCTTGTCCACGATCTCGCGCGGCGTGCCGGCCGGCGCCAGAAAGCCGTACCAGGCACCCATGTCCATGTCCTTGAAGCCGGCCTCGGTGAAGGTGGGCACCTCGGGGGACAGGGGAATGCGCTTGTCACCGCTGACGGCCAGCACCTTGAGCTTGCCGGCGCTCACGTGACCCTGGATCGTTGGGTAGGCCGGGAAGGTCAGCAGGATCTGGTTGCCCAGCACGTCGGTCACAGCCGGCCCCGCGCCCTTGTAGGGCACGTGAACCAGGTTGGCGCCCGTGAGCTTCTTGAGCATCTCGCCCATGAGGTGCGGCTGGCTGCCTGAGCCGAAGGAGCCGTAGCTCAGGTCATTGCGGCCTTTCATGTAGGTGGCCAAGTCCTTCATGCTTTGCACCGGCGTGGCGGCGTTGACCACCAGCGCCAGGGCCACGTAGGTCACCGAGGCCACGGGCGTGAAGTCGCGCTGCACGTCGTAGGGCAGCTTAGGGAAGAGCACGGGGTTGGCCACGAAGGTGGCGTCGTTGGTGAACAGCAGGGTGTGGCCGTCGGGCGCGGACTTGGCCACCGCCTCGGCCCCGATGCCGGTGTTGCCGCCAGCCCGGTTTTCCACCACCACCGGCTGGCCCAGCAGCTCGGACAGGCGCTGGCCCATGCGACGCCCCACGATGTCGGTGGTTCCGCCCGGGGCATAGGGCACGATGATGCGGATGGGCCGGCTTGGGAAGGCGCCCTGGGCCCAGGCCCCGGTGCCCGGGATGGCGCCCATTGCAAGCCCCAGCCCCAGGCCGGCGCCCAGCCATTGACGGCGACCGATGTGTTTGCTGCTCATGACAAGTCTCCTCGTGGTGTGTGTGGATGTGCGCTTGGCGCACACCAACGGGTGTGTACACCTAGGCGCCGCCCGCGCTGCGCTGGATGTGCGCCAAGGAGTCGCTGAGGTGACTCTCGCTCCTGCGGGCCGCACTTGGCCCCGCCTGCGCGTTCAGGACAGCGCCGGGTAGTCGCTGTAGCCGTGTGCGCCGCCGCCGTAGAGGGTGCTGGCATCCAGCGGGTTCAGCGGCGCGCCCTCCTTGAAGCGCCGCACCAGGTCCGGGTTGGCGATGAAGGGCCGGCCGAAGGCCACGAGGTCCGCGCCTTCGGTCAGGGCGCGTTCGGCCAGCGCCTGGTCGTAGCCGTTGTTCACCATCCAGGCGCCCTGGCCGCCGGCCTGGCGGTAGCTGCGGCGCAGCTCGCCATAGTCGAAGGGGCGGTCTTCCAGGCTGCGCTGTCCGGCGGTGGCGCCTTCGATCACGTGCACAAAGGCCAGATGGAGCGCGGCGAGTTCCCGCACCAGGTGGTCAAACAGGGGCTGCGGGTGGCTGTCGTGGCTGTCGTTGGCCGGTGTCACCGGCGAGAGGCGGATGCCCGTGCGCCCGCCGCCGATGGCGTCGGCTACCGCACGCGTGACTTCGAGCGTGAGTCGGCAGCGGTTGGCGATGCGGCCGCCGTAGTCGTCACTGCGGTGGTTGCTGCCGTCTTTGAGGAACTGGTCCAGCAGGTAGCCGTTGGCCGCGTGGATCTCCACGCCGTCGAAACCTGCGGTCTCCACCGCGTTGCGGGCGGCGGCCTGGTAGCTGTGCACCAGGTCTGGCAGCTCCTCGGCGTGCAATGCGCGGGGCTGGGAGGTCTCGACGTACTCGGGCTGGCCATGGCGCAGCAGCACGGTCTTGGCCTGCGCGCGCAGCGCCGAGGGCGCCACGGGGGCCTGGTGATTGGGCTGCAGGCTGGTGTGCGAGATGCGGCCCACGTGCCAGAGCTGCACCACGATCTTGCCGCCGGCCTGGTGCACGGCCTGTGTCACGCGCTTCCACCCATCGAGCTGCTCGGTGCCGTACAGGCCCGGCACGTCGGCATAGCCCTGGCCCTGCTCGCTGATGGCGGTGGCCTCGCTGATGATGAGCCCGGCCGAGGCCCGCTGCGCGTAGTACTCGGCCATGAGCGGCGTGGGTATGGCGCCTGGGGCCCGGTTGCGCGTGAGAGGCGCCATCACGATGCGGTTGGCCAGCGCGAGCTCGCCGGCCTGGGTGGGTTCGAACAGGTGGTTCATGCGGGCCTTTACTTCTGGGGTGGACAAGCCGCCGTGCGGCCCGGGGTGCTTTGATCCTACGGCGCCCTACCCGCCTTGCGCCAGCACAGCCGCGGGGATATTGGAGCTCGTCGGCCGTGTCTGACAAGCCCATGGGCGGCGCACCGACGAGGTCGGCCGCTGGCCCCCCGTAGCATCTGTATTCCATATAGGCGGCGCAGGCGCAGCATGCACACCGCAAGCTCTGCAGCCCCTGATGCGGGGTTCAGGCGTGCGCGTTCAGACGACGCTGCGGGCGCCACCCATCACCAGGAGACAAATACATGTTGATCATTTGCGCCGATGCGCGTCATCGGCAGGCCGCGCACTGGTCGGGTGCCGAGAACTCGGTGCCGGCGTCCGCCCGGCAGGTGCTGGGCCTGCGCGCGGGCGCGGCCGAGCTGGTCTTGCTCAACCGCTTGCGTGCACGCACCCGGCGTGAGCTCAGCGAGGACACGCTGGAGCGCGCCGCACGCATCCTCGAGGTGACGGCCCGCCACTGGCTGGGCGAGGCGCCCACCCTTGGCAAGGGTTAACCCTGATTTTGGTTGACTGATCTGCTTTGCCTCGCGTCGAGGCGCAGAATCCTCAGCTTGAGTCGGCCCCTGTTGCGGGCGGGCGTTTGTGATTTACCTAGCGCAGGAGAGAGACGAAATGCAGAGAAGAAAACTACTTGGTGCGGCCCTGGCCGGCACGGCCGTCATGTCGCTGACCTCGGTGTCCTCGCAGGTCTCGCCCAACATCGGCACGCCCACGCCGGCCGCCCCGGGTTTTCGCCGCACCAAGATTGGCGCCATTGACGTGATCGCCCTTAACGACGGTGTGGTGCGCCGCCCGCTCGGCCAGGAGTTCGTGGTCAATGCGCCGCTGGAGCAGGTTCAGGCCTTGCTGGCCTCGCAGTCCCTGCCCACCGAGTATGTGGACGTGCCTTACACGCCCTTCCTGGTGGTCAACGGCGACCGCCGCTTCCTGTTTGACACCGGCTTTGCCGACAACGGCCCGGGCACCACCGGCCGCCTGCGCGCCAACATGGAAGCCGCCGGCTTCAAGATGGAGGATGTCACCGACGTGGTGATCAGCCACTACCACGGTGACCACATCAACGGCCTGCGCATGAAGGACGGCTCGCTCACCTTCCCGCGTGCCAAGGTGCACGTGCCGGCCGCCGAGCATGCCTTCTGGATGGACGATGCCCGCATGAACGCGGCGCCCCAGGGCGCCCGCGGCAACTTCATGCTGGCGCGCCGGGTCTTCGGCAACCTGCCCGCCGAGCAGATGGTTCGCTTTGAGGCCGGTGCGCAGATCGCCCCGGGCATCACCGCCAGTGCAGCCTACGGCCACACGCCGGGCATGTGCATCTTCAAAGTGGAGTCGCAGGGCCAGGCTTTCCATTACGTGGCCGACGTCACCAACATCCCTTCGCTCTTTGCCCGCAACCCGGACTGGGCGGTGGTGTTCGACATGGACCCGGTGGCCGCGCGCATGACGCGCCGCCGTGTGTTCGACGGCCTGGTGAAGGATCGCGCCCTCACGGGTGGTTTCCACTTCCCCTTCCCCGCCATGGGCACCATGGAGGCTTCGGGCAGCGGCTTTCAGTTCAAGCCCCTGGCCTGAACTTCTTGTCGCCCATGCAAAAAGGCCCCTCGGGGCCTTTTTGTTTGTCCGTCTCCCCGTAAGGGGGGGCGGCTTTAGCTGGCGCAGGAGGCGCTGCCGCAGCCGGCCTGCGCCTCGGGCGGCGTGGCCATGTGGCCGGTGGCGGGGTCAAACCCCACCTGCTCCAGGTGCACCGCCAGGCCGGCGTCCATGGTCTGGGCGTGCTGGCTGAACCATTTGCCCAGCTCGGGCAGGATCTCGCGCACCAGGTCCAGCTCGCCGTCGTCGCGGCCGCGGCGCATCAGCTCTTCGAGCGTCTGCAACACCACGCGGTGCTGCATAGCATGGCAATTCATGGGCCCGAACTGGGTGCTGGCCATCCATTGGTCTTCGCGCTCGAAGTGATCGATGGTGTGCTCGGTCAGGGCTTGGAGCTTGGTCAGCAGCGCGTCATCGCTCGCCATTTCGGTCTCGGCCAGCAGCTGCACGAACTCCTCGTGCGTGCGGTCAATGGCGTCCAGGCCCAGGACCAGGTCCTCAGACCAGGCAAGGCTCGGGGCGGTGGCGGGGGAGGTGGCTTGGGCGGTGGTCATGTGTTTTCCTCAGTCGGCTCAAGGCCGGGAGCATAAGGCTTTTGGGCGACCTGTGTCCTTGGGGTACATCCGGGCGTGCCGCCAAAACAAAACCGCCCCGAAAGGCGGTTTCGTCCCTTCGCCGGCGGGCTGATTACATGCGCTCGAAGATCGCCGCAATGCCCTGGCCGCCGCCGATGCACATGGTGACCAGCGCGTAGCGGCCCTGGACGCGCTGCAGCTCGTGCAGGGCCTTGACCGTGATCAGCGCGCCGGTGGCGCCGATGGGGTGGCCCAGCGAGATGCCTGAGCCGTTGGGGTTGACCTTGGCCGGATCCAGCCCCAGCTCCTGGGTCACCGCGCAGGCCTGGGCCGCAAAGGCCTCGTTGGCCTCGATGACGTCGAGGTCCAGCACCTTCAGGCCCGTGCGCTTGAGCACCGCCTGCGTGGCCGAGACCGGGCCCACGCCCATGTACTTGGGGTCCAGGCCCGTGTGCGCGTAGCCCACCAGGCGCGCCAGGGGCTTGGCGCCTCGGGCCTTGGCGGCACCGGCTTCCATCAGCACCAGGGCGGCGGCCGCGTCGTTGATGCCCGAGGCATTTCCGGCGGTCACGGTGCCGTTGTCTTTCATGAACACGGCCTTGAGCTTGGAGAAGTCCTCCATCTTGGCGTTGGGGCGGAAGTGTTCGTCGGTGTCGTAGGCTACTTCGCCTTTGCGGCTCTTGAGCATGACCGGCACGATCTGGTCATTGAAGAAACCAGCGGCGGAGGCTTTTTCAGCGCGGTTGTGGCTTTGCACGGCCAGTGCGTCCTGCATCTCGCGGGTGATGCCGTATTTGGCGGCCACGTTCTCGGCCGTCACGCCCATGTGAATGCCATGGAAGGGGTCGTGCAGGGCGCCGGTCATCATGTCCACCAGCTTGGCGTCGCCCATGCGGGTGCCCCAGCGTTGCGTGAGGTTGGCATAGGGGCCGCGGCTCATGTTCTCGGCGCCGCCGGCAATGGCCACGTCGCAGTCGCCCAGCAGAATGGACTGCGAGGCCGACACGATGGCCTGCAGGCCCGAGCCGCACAGGCGGTTGACGTTGTAGGCGGGCGTGCCCTCAGCACATCCGCCGTTGAGCGCGGCCACGCGCGAGAGGTACATGTCCTTGGGCTCGGTGTTGACCACGTGGCCGAACACCACATGCCCCACATCCTTGCCCTCTACCTGTGCGCGGGCCAGGGACTCGCGCACCACCAGTGCGGCCAATTCGGTGGGGGGCGTGTCTTTCAGGCTGCCACCAAAGGTTCCGATGGCGGTACGCACCCCGCTGACAACAACGACTTCACGGCTCATGGTTCTCTCCTCCTGTTGTTGGGACTATAGCCAGCCAGTGTTGGTGCGGTGGGCTACGTGGGGCTGACAAAGGGGTGGAGGCCCTATTTTGTAGCTATAAAGTTTTCGTGCGGGCTGCATCTGTGCGGGGACGCTGAGCTGGCGTGCCTGGCTCCGCGAATGTCCCCCGGGCCGGCTGCGCCGGCCCTCCTCCTTTATTTCGCTGCGCCAGGCACGCCAGCGCAGCGTCCTGGAGACGGCAGTTCTGGTCGCTGACCCCTATCGGTGCTGCCGGAGCCTTGGGTGGTGGTGCCCTGCGCAGCGAAATAAAGGAGGAGGGCCGCCAGGCCCGGGGGACATTCGCGGAGCAGGGCGCCACCGCCCAAGGCGCAAGCTCGGCGCATCCATAAAGCTCACCCTCGACACCGAGACACCCACCCAGCCACCGATGGTGGGACAATCACCGGTTGCCCGAGCAGGCCTTGCGCGGCGGAGTGTTCACCATGCTGTATCCCCAGGAATTTGATGTGATCGTGGTCGGCGGCGGCCATGCTGGCACCGAGGCGGCCCTCGCCAGCGCCCGCATGGGCTGCAAGACCCTGCTCTTGAGCCACAACATCGAGACGCTCGGCCAGATGAGCTGCAACCCCTCGATCGGCGGCATCGGCAAGGGGCATCTGGTCAAGGAGGTGGACGCCATGGGCGGGGCCATGGCACTGGCCACTGACGAGGGCGGCATCCAGTTCCGCATTCTCAACTCAAGCAAAGGCCCGGCCGTGCGGGCCACCCGCGCCCAGGCCGACCGCATTCTTTATAAGGCGGCCATTCGCCGCATGCTGGAGAACCAGCCCAATTTGTGGCTGTTTCAGCAGGCGGTCGATGACCTCATGGTCGAGGGCGACCGGGTGGTGGGCGCCGTCACGCAGGTGGGTATTCGCTTTCGCTCGCGCACCGTGGTGCTGACCGCCGGCACCTTTCTCGACGGCAAGATCCATGTGGGCTTGAACCATTACTCGGCTGGCCGGGCGGGTGACCCGCCGGCCGTGTCCTTGAGTGCGCGCCTGAAGGAGCTGCAGCTGCCGCAAGGGCGCCTGAAGACCGGCACCCCCCCGCGCCTGGATGGCCGCAGCATCGACTTTTCCAAGTGCACTCGCCAGCCGGGCGACGGCATGGAGGGTGGGGAAGGGGACACCGTGCCGGTGTTCAGCTTCATGGGCCATCAGATCGCGCACCCCCGGCAGGTGCCGTGCTGGGTGACGCACACCAACGAGCGCACGCACGAGATCATCCGCTCGGGCTTTGACCGCAGCCCCATGTTCACCGGCAAGATCGACGGCGTGGGCCCGCGCTACTGCCCCAGCGTGGAAGACAAGATCAACCGCTTTGCCGGCAAGGACAGCCACCAGATCTTTTTGGAGCCCGAGGGCCTCACTACCCACGAGTACTACCCCAACGGCATTTCCACCAGCCTGCCCTTTGACATTCAGTACGAGCTGGTGCGCTCCATGGCCGGCCTGGAAAACGCGCACATTCTGCGGCCGGGCTACGCCATCGAGTACGACTACTTCGACCCCCGATCGCTCAAGAGCAGCTTCGAGACCCGGCAGATCCAGGGCCTGTTTTTTGCCGGCCAGATCAACGGCACCACGGGCTACGAGGAGGCCGCCGCCCAGGGTATGTTTGCGGGCATCAACGCCGCCTTGCAGTGCCGGGGCCAAGACGCCTGGCTGCCACGCCGGGACGAGGCCTACCTGGGCGTGCTGGTCGATGACCTCATCACCAAGGGCGTGACCGAGCCTTACCGCATGTTCACCAGCCGGGCCGAGTTCCGGCTGATGCTGCGCGAGGACAACGCCGACATGCGCCTGACCGAGGTGGCTCGGCAGATGGGCCTGGTGGACGACGCCCGCTGGGACGCCTTCAACAGGAAGCGCGACGCTGTTTCACGTGAAACAGAGCGCCTGCGCTCCCTTTGGGTGAACCCGAGCAAGCTGCCTGCTGCCGAGGCCGAGCGGGTGCTGGGCAAGGCCCTTGAGCGCGAGCACAAGCTGTTTGACCTGCTGCGCCGCCCGGGCGTGGGCTACGAGGCGCTGATGTCCCTGGACGGGGGGCGTTACGCCAACCCGGCGCTGGTTTCACGTGAAACTGCCGAGCCCAGCGCGGCCGAAGCGTTGCCCGAGCCCCCTCCCGAGTTCCTGCCTGAGTACCTGAGGGCCGCCGTCATTGAGCAGGTGGAGATTTCGGCCAAGTACGCCGGCTACATCGACCTGCAAAAAACCGAGGTGGAGCGCGCCGCCCACTACGAAAACCTCAAGCTCCCGCCTGAGCTGGACTACATGCAGGTCACGGCTCTGAGCATCGAGGTGCGGCAGCGGCTGGCCAAGCACCGCCCCGAGACCTTGGGCCTGGCCTCGCGCATGTCCGGCATCACGCCGGCGGCCATCTCCTTGCTGCTGGTGTACCTGAAGAAGAGTTTGTGGAAGGGCCAGGCCCGCGCCGATGAGTCCGAAAAGGCGCCTGCATGAGTGCAGCGCTCGAGGGCGCCTTGGACGCGGGACTGGCCGGCCTCGGCCTGGAGCTGGAGCCGGTCCAGCGCGGCCAGCTGCTCAGCTACCTGGGCCTGATCGGCAAGTGGACCCGGGTCTACAACCTCACGGCCGTGCGCGATCCGGCCGAAATGCTCACCCACCACCTGCTCGACAGCCTGGCGGCTTTGGCCCCCCTGAGGCGGCACTTGCAGTCGGCGGGGTTGGAGGAGGGCGCGCGCTTGCTGGATGTGGGCTCGGGCGCCGGCCTGCCCGGCATCGTGCTGGCCATCGGCTGCCCCCAGCTCAAGGTGAGCTGCGTGGACACAGTGGGCAAGAAGGCGGCCTTCATCCAGCAGGCGGCCCTCACCCTGGGCCTGAAGAACCTGCAGGGCGTGCATGCTCGGGTGGAAAGCCTGACCGGCCCGTTTGAGGTGATCTGCTCCCGCGCTTTTGCCTCTTTGCCCGACTTCACGGCCTGGTCGCGCCAGGCCCTGGCGCCGGGGGGCGTGTGGCTGGCCATGAAGGGCAAGCACCCCGCCGAGGAGCTGGCGGCGCTGCCGGCCGATGTGCAGGTGTTTCACGTGGAACCGCTGAGCGTGCCGGGCCTGGAGGCCGAGCGCTGCATCGTGTGGATGCGGTGACCCCTGACCATCTCAGCCTATACACTCGCATCCTTTCTTTCCTGGGGTGAACATGCTGGGCTCCTTCGCGGGTGTGGCTGATTTCGGCGCTTTTGTCGTGGCGGTGGTGGTCTTTCTGGCCATCCCTGGGCCGGGCAATTTGGCGCTGGTCACCTCTACCGGCAAGGGCGGTATCCGGGGCGGGCTTGGTGCGACCGTGGGTGTGATCTTGGGTGACCAGGTGCTGCTGTGGGCGGCTGTGGCTGGGCTGTCGGCCTTGCTCGTGGCTTCGCCGGCACTTTTTTATGCCGTGCAATGGCTGGGCGCGGCCTACCTGGCGTGGCTGGGCGCTCGCATGATCCTGGCCAAGCCGGGCGATGCGCCCATCCTGCAGATGCGCACCGGTCAGTACGTGCGGCAGGCTTTGCTGATCACCGTGCTCAACCCCAAGGCCATCGTTTTTTATATGGCCTTCTTTCCCCTGTTCGTGGACCCGGCGCAGCACCTGGGGCTGCTGACCTTTGGCGTCATGGCAGCCACCATTGCGGGCCTGACTTTTTTATACGGCTTGGTCGCCACGCTGCTGACCTTCTACCTGGCCGAGCGGCTGCAGGCCCAGCCCTGGGTCAGGTCCCTGCTTGAGAAGACCGCCGGCGCCTTGTTGATTGGCTTTGGCGCCAAGCTTGCCCTGTCCCGTTAACTCACCTTACTTCAGCACGTCATGGCAAAAATTTTCTGTGTGGCCAACCAGAAGGGCGGGGTGGGCAAGACCACCACGACCGTGAACCTGGCCGCGGGCCTGGCCAAGCTCGGCCAGCGCGTGCTCATGATCGACCTGGACCCGCAAGGCAATGCCACCATGGGCTCGGGCGTGGACAAGCGCGAGCTCGAGCTCACCGTCTACGACGTGCTGCTGGAGTCGGCCAGCATTGAAGAGGCCCGCGTCACCAGCCAGAAGCTGATTGACGCCGGCTGCGGCTTCGACGTGCTGGGCGCCAACCGTGAGCTGGCCGGCGCCGAGCTCGAGCTGGTCGACCTGGAGCGCCGCGAAAAGCGCCTGCGCGCCGCCATTGCCGACATCGACAGCCAGTACGACTTTATTCTTATAGATTGCCCGCCTTCGCTGTCGCTGCTCACGCTCAACGGCCTGTGCTCGGCGCATGGCGTGGTGGTGCCCATGCAGTGCGAGTACTTCGCGCTCGAGGGCCTGACGGATTTGGTCAACACCATCAAGCAGGTGCATGCCCACCTGAACCCCGAGCTCAAGATCATTGGCCTTTTGCGCGTCATGTTCGACCCGCGCATCACCTTGCAGCAGCAGGTGGCCGAACAGCTCAAGGACCACTTTGGCGAGAAGGTGTTCAACACCATCATCCCGCGCAACGTGCGCCTGGCCGAGGCGCCCAGCTATGGCCTGCCCGGCGTGGCCTTTGATCCCTCGGCCAAGGGCTCGCAGGCCTTCCTCGCCTTCGCCGAGGAAATGGTCGAGCGCCTCAAGCGCTGGTGACCAGGCGCGATTGCGTTTGTAGCCATGCATCCTTCCCACGTCCTCGTGCTGCCCGGCTGGCAAAGCAGCGGGCCTGCGCACTGGCAGAGCCGCTGGGAGCTGCTGCACGGCTACCAGCGCGTGGAGCAGCACGACTGGATGCGCCCCTTGCGCGGTGACTGGTCCATGCGCCTGGAAGAAGCCGTGCTGGGCCTCGACGCCAGCGAAGGCCCGGCCGTGCTGGTGGCGCACAGCCTGGCCTGCCACCTGGTAGCCGCCTGGGCCGCGCATTCGCGCCAGGCGCACCGCGTCAAGGCCGCGCTGCTGGTGGCCCCGGGCGATGCCGAGCGCGAGGAGCTGCGCGCCCGCCTACCCAGCTGGTCGCCCGTGGTTCTGCAGCGCCTGCCTTTTCGTTCGGTACTGATCGGCAGCCGCAACGACCCCTTTTGCCACGCCGAGCGCGCCCGGCATTTCGCCCATGCCTGGGGCAGCGAGTTGATCGACCTGGGCGAGGCCGGCCATATCAATGCCGACAGCGGCCTGGGCGACTGGGCCTGGGGCCACGCGCAGCTGCAGGCCCTGCTCAACGACTGATTCATCTGGAAGAAAAACCCACCATGGTCACCAAGAAACCCAAAGGCCTCGGACGCGGCCTGAGCGCCCTGTTGGGCCCCGCCGTCAGCGACACGCCCAGCGCCGAACTGCCGCCCGGTGCCAGCCCCGGCCAGCCCGCCTCGCTGCGGCTCACCGACATGGTGGCCGGCCAGTACCAGCCGCGCACGCGCATGGACGAGGGCGCGCTCTATGAGCTGGCCGAGTCCATCAAGGTGCAGGGCATCATGTCGCCCATCTTGGTGCGCAAGCTCCACAGTGGGGAGAACGCCGGCAAGTACGAAATCATTGCCGGTGAGCGGCGCTTTCGCGCCTCCAAGCTCGCGGGCCTGGAGAGCGTGCCGGTGCTGGTGCGCGATGTGCCCGATGAGTCTGCCGCAGCCATGGCGCTCATTGAGAACATCCAGCGCGAAGACCTCAACCCGCTCGAAGAAGCCCAGGGCCTGCAGCGCCTGGTTAAAGAGTTCGGTCTCACGCACGAGGCCGCCGCCCAGGCCGTGGGCCGCTCGCGCAGCGCCGCCTCCAACCTGCTGCGCCTCTTGAATTTGGCCGAGCCGGTGCAGGTGATGCTGATGGCCGGCGACATTGACATGGGCCATGCGCGTGCCCTGCTGTCGCTGGACCGCGCCACGCAGATCACGGCGGCCAACCAGATCAGCGCCCGAAAGCTCTCGGTGCGCGAGGCCGAGAGCCTGGTCAAGAAGCTGGGCGCCGAGTTCTCCCTGCAGCCGCCCAAGGTCACCAAGGAAAAGTCGCGCGACGTGCGCCGCGTGGAAGAAGAACTGTCTGACCTGCTCACGGCCGAGGTTGAGGTGCGCATCAAGAAGCAGGTCAAGCGGCACGGCAGGCGCGACGACGTGGGCGAAGTGGCCATTTCGTTTGGCTCGCTCGAGGAGCTCAACGGCCTCATCGAGCGCCTGCGCGCTGGCAGCACCACCACCTGAACCCCAGGCTCCGGGCTTGTGTAGGAGCCCAGCCCCTGGGCGATCAGACCCCGCCGCGGGTCAGCCTCTCAGACCGGCAGCCGAAAAGTGGCGAAGGTGGCAAAGCCGCTCCAGGCCACCACCAGACCGATGAGCAATGCCCCCGGCCGCCAGATGGACTGCACGCGCCCGGCCACATAGGCCGAGAGCGCCAGCGTGAACAGGTTGCCGATGAGCCCGCGCAGCTCGCTGGTAAAGCCGCCGGTGTAGGCCGGGTAGAGCAGGCAGTTCAGAAACAGCAGGGGCACCAGCCAGAGCACGCTCGCTTGTTGCGTGCGCCGCACCAGCTGCGACTGCACCAGCGCCATCACGGCCAGCAGCACGGTCCAGACGCTGCCGATCACCCAGGGCGGGGGCAGCAGGGGAAAGTCGGCGCGGTTGCGCTGCGCCTGGCCGCCGCCGCGCAGGTCGAACACAAAGATCAGACCGTTGACCAGCAGGGCCACCGCCACGGCCAGGGCCAGGTAGCGCCAGGCGCTCCAGGCTTCCCAGAGGGCTGTGCGCCTCACAGCGAGAAGATCTTGCCGGGGTTCAGGATGTTCTTGGGGTCCAGCGCTTGCTTGATGGTGCGCATCATCTGCACTGCGCCGGCACCGGCCTCGTCCACCAGAAAGCCCATCTTGTGCAGGCCGATGCCGTGCTCGCCGGTGCAGGTGCCGCCCAGGCGCAGGGCGCGTTGCACCAGCTTTTCGTTCAGCTCTTCGGCTGTGCGGCGCTCCTCGCTGCTGTCCGGGTCGATCAGGTAGCCGAAGTGAAAATTGCCGTCGCCCACATGGCCCACCAGGAAGTAGGGCAGGCCGCTGGCCTCCACCTCCTCCACCGATTCGAGCAGCGCATCGGCCAGGCGCGAGATCGGCACACAGGTGTCGGTGGCAATGGCGCGGCAGCCGGGGCGCGACTGCACGGCCGCAAAGTAGGCGTTGTGCCGCGCCGTCCAGAGGCGCGTGCGCTCTTCGGGCGTGCTGGCCCATTCAAAGGCCTGGCCCCCCTCGCCGGCGGCGATCTCCTGCACCGTCTCGGCTTGCTCCTTCACACTGGCGGGCGAGCCGTGGAACTCCATGAGCAAGAGGGGCTCCTCGCGCAGGCCCAGCTTGGCGTGCTGGTTGACCATGCGCATGGTGTTGCCGTCGATCAGCTCCACCCGCGCAATCGGGATGCCCAGCTGGATGATCTGGATGGTGGTGCGCACCGCCGCTTCGATGCTGGGGAAAAAGCAGATCGCCGCCGAAATCGCCTCGGGCAGCGGGTACAGGCGCAGCGTCACTTCAGTGATGAGGCCCAGCGTGCCTTCGCTGCCCACCATCAGGCGCGTGAGGTCGTAGCCGGCCGAAGATTTGCGCGCCTGGGTGCCGGTGCGGATCACCTCGCCCGAGGCGGTCACCACCTCCAGGGCCAGCACGTTCTCGCGCATGGTGCCGTAGCGCACCGCATTCGTGCCGCTGGCTCGCGTGGCGCACATGCCGCCCAAGGTGGCGTCGGCGCCGGGGTCGATCGGAAAGAACAGGCCCGTGTGCTTGATCTCTTCGTTGAGCTGCTTGCGCGTGACGCCCGGCTGCAGCGTCACCAGCAGGTCGTCGGCGTCCACCGACAGCACCTTGTTCATGCGCGAGAGGTCGATGCTGATGCCGCCTTCCACGGCCAGCAGGTGGCCTTCGAGCGAGCTGCCCACGCCGAAGGGAATCACCGGCACCTCGTGCGCGCCGCACAGGCGCACGGCCTCGCTCACGTCAGCCGTGCTCTCTGCAAACACCACCGCCGCCGGCGGCGGCACGCTGAAGGAGGATTCGTCGCGGCCGTGCTGCTCGCGCACCGCCAGGGCCGTGGAGCAGCGCTCGCCGAAATGCGCTTTGAGTGCATCGATCAGGGCGGGCGGCGTCTCGCGCAGTCGGATCTCAGGCAGCAGGTGGCCGGGCAGGGGAGCGTTCATGGCAGGTCCTCGGGTCGGGCAGGCCGGCGCAGTGTACGTCCGGCCGGGCCGCAGGCCCTGCACCGCTACACTGAATCCCTTCCTCGCCCCACCGATTGACGCCGACCCGCCATGGCCAACCGCCTCACCCAGATCGCCACCCGCACCGGAGACCAAGGCACCACGGGCCTGGGTGACAACACGCGCGTCTCCAAGGACAGCCTGCGCATCCACGCGCTGGGCGATGTGGACGAGCTCAATTCCCACATCGGCCTGCTGCTGTGCGAAGACATGCCGGGCGATGTGCGCGAGCTGCTGGTGGAGGTCCAGCACCAGCTCTTTAATCTGGGCGGCGAACTCTCCATCCCGGGTTTTGAGTTGCTCAAGGACGAGGCCGTGCTCGCGCTCGACGAGGCCCTGGAGCGCTACAACGCTCAGTTGCCGCGCCTGAAGGAATTCATCTTGCCGGCGGGCACGCGCGCGGCCGCGCAGTCGCATGTGTGCCGCACCGTGGCCCGCCGCGCCGAGCGCTCGGTGGTCTGCCTCGGTCAGGCCGAAACCCTGCGCGAGGCCCCGCGCCAGTACCTCAACCGCCTGAGCGACCTGCTCTTCGTGCTCGCGCGCGTGCTCAACCGCATGAACGGGGGCGACGACGTGTACTGGAAGAGCCGGCGCCTCGCGCAAGACGCCTCCTGACCCCCCGGCCTGCGCAAACGTCGTAGGAGCCCAGTCCCCTGGGCGATTCCCCCCTCCGCTCAGTCCTTCGCCGGCAGCACCGCCATCGTCAGCCGCGCCACGCAGCAGAGCTTGCCGGCATCGTCACGCAGATCGATCTGCCAGACCTGCGTGCTGCGGCCCACATGCACGGCGCGGGCCACCCCCGTCACCCAGCCCTCGCTTACACCGCGCAGGTGGTTGGCGTTGATGTCCAGGCCCACCACCTTGGTGCCTTCGGGCACCGCGAAGGCCGCTCCGCACGAGCCCAATGTTTCTGCCAGCACCACCGACACGCCGCCGTGCAGCAGGCCATAGGGCTGGCAGGTCTGGCGGTTGACGGGCACGCGCGCGCTCAGCCAGTCCTCGCCCACCTCCAGGAATTCGATGCCCAGGTGGCTCACGGCGGTGTTCTCGCCGATGCGGCGCAGCTGCTCAACGCTCAGGTCTTGTTTCCAGATGGGCATGGTGGTGCGGTGGGGGATAAAAACGCCCGACTATACGGGCCCATCTATCGGTCCCTCTAGCGGCCCATCTAGCGCGCATCGCCTGCCCGCTTTGCGCCCTGCTCAGCTGCCGCGCTTGAGCAAATTCCCCGCCCGTTGAGCTGCCGCTGCTGCGCGGCCCACTGCTACGCTGACCGCCATGGCAGGCATGGAACAACCCCCGGTTCACCGTCGGCGCCTGAACCCTCGACAGGCCTGGCTGGTGGGCGCGGCGGTGCTCTTGCTCTTGGGCCTGGCGGCCTGGGCCTGGTCGGTGCGGCGCGGCGCCGAGGTGCAGGTGGTGGCGGCCCAGCGGCAGGACATCGTGCAGTCCGTGGTGGCCACGGGCCGCGTGAACGCACCGGCGCGCATTTCAATCAGCACCGAAGTGGCCGCCACTGTGAGCGAGGTGAGCGTGCGCGAAGGCCAAGCCGTGGGCGCGGGCCAGGTGCTGGTGCGCCTCTCGGATGCCGAGCCGCGTGCCGCCCTTGCGCAGGCCCAGGCCGCGCTGGCCGAAGCCCGCAGCCGTGCGCTGCAGCAGTCCAGCGTGGTGGCCCTCGTGAGCGAGCAGACCCAGGTGCAGGCCCAGGCGGCGCTGCTGGTGGCCCAGCGGGACCACGAGCGCATCCGCCAGTTGGTGGCCCAGGGGTTTTTTGCGCCGCAGCGGCTTGACGAAGCCCGGCGTGCGCTGGACACCGCCCAGAGCGCCCTGGCCTCGGCCCAGGTGCAGGCGCTGGCCAACCAGCCGCGCGGCGTGGAGCCGCAACTGGCCGCGGCACGCACGGCCCAGGCCGAGGCGAACATGCGCATGGCTCAGGCACGGTTGGCCCGCCTTGTGCTGCGCGCCCCGGTCGACGCCGTGGTGCTGCGCCGCGATGTCGAGCCGGGCCTCATGGCCCAGCCCGGGCGCGAGTTGCTGGCCCTGGCCGAGGCCGGGCCGCTGCGCATCGACACCAGCATCGATGAGCGCCACCTGCCCCTGCTGCAGCTGGGCATGTCTGCGCGCGCCGTGGCCGACGCTTTTCCCGGCCAGCCCTTCGAGGCGCGCCTGAGCTATGTGGCGCCGGCCGTGGATGCCGAGCGCGGCTCGGTGGCCGTGCGCCTGGCGCTGATGGAGCCGCCGGCTTTTCTGAAGGCCGACATGACGGTGTCGGTGGAGCTCTTTGGCGGCCGCCGTGAGCGCGCCCTGGTGCTGCCCTCGGAGGCGGTGCGCGACATCGACCGTGCCCAGCCCTGGGTGCTGACCCTCGAGCAAGGACAGGCCCGCCGCGTGTCGGTGCGCCTGGGCCTGCGCGGCGTGGGCGCGGTGGAGGTGACGCAGGGCCTGGCCCCCGGCGTGCTCGTCATCCCGCAGACTGAAAAAGCCCTGCCTGGCGACCGCGTGCGTGCCGCGCCTGCGCGCGCCGAGCGCCGCGGCTTCGAGCTGCCGTCTTACCTGCGCTGAAGACCATGGCCAAGCTGCGCCCACCTCTGTCTGCCTGGGCCCGCTGGCTGCCCTTCGAGTGGCTGTTGGCGCTGCGTTTTTTGCGCGAAGGCCGCATGCAAAGCACGCTGATCCTGGCGGGCGTGACTGGCGGGGTGGCCGTCATCATCTTTCTCACGCAACTCATCAACCAGTTGCAGGCCACCATCGTCGACCGCGTGATGGGTTCGCAGGCGCATGTGGTGATCCGCCCACCCGAGGAGCTGCCCCTGCGTGCGCCCAGCCAGGGTGAAGTTATCGCCGCGCAGGTGCAGCCGCGCACGCAGCGCCTGCGCTCCGTGGACCAGTGGGAGCGCGTGGCGCAGCTGGCCGCCGCCACCCCGGGCGTGCTGGCGGTCTCGCCGGTGGTCAGCGGCCCGGCCTTTGCGCTGCGCGGAGCCACCAGCAAAAGCGTGGCGCTCATGGGCGTGCAGCCCGATGAATTTCGCCGCGTGGTGCGCATGGACAGCTACATGCTGCAAGGCCGCTTTGAGCTCTCGGGCAGCAACACCTTGCTGGGCAAGGACCTGGCTGCCGACCTGGGCCTGCAGGTGGGCGACAAGCTGCGCCTGGCCACCCCCTCGGGCCGCAGCGAGACCCTGCTGGTCAGCGGGCTCTTTGACATGGGCAACCGCGAGCTCAACCGGCGCTGGGTCTTTACCACCCTGCGCCTGGGCCAGACCCTCTTGGACATGCCCGGGGGCGTCTCCAGCATCGAGCTGACGGTGGCCGACCTGTTTGGCGCCAACCGTGTGGCCGACCAGTTGCGCGCGCAGACGGGCCTGACCGTCGACAGCTGGATGCAGACCAATTCGGGCCTCTTGAACGCGCTGTCGAACCAGACGGTGTCTAACAACCTGATCCGCAGCTTTGTGGTGCTCATCGTGGCGCTGGGCATCTCCAGCGTGTTGGTGGTCAGCGTGGTGCAAAAGCAGCGCGAGATCGGCATCCTGCGCGCCATGGGTGCCGGGCGTCGCGGCATCATGGCGGTGTTTCTCTTGCAGGGCGGGCTGGTCGGCGTGCTCGGCTCGGTGCTCGGTGCTGTGCTGGCCTATGCGCTCTTGGTGGTGTTCTCGCACATCTTCAAGAGCCCCGACGGCAGCCCGCTGTATGCCGCCTATGTGGAGCCCTCGCTGGTGCTCATGGCCAGCGGCCTGGCCACCCTGGTGGGTGTTCTGGCGGCACTCATTCCGGCCCGAAGCGCCGCCCGCATGGACCCGGTGCAGGCCATCCGCGCATGAGCACGGCATGAACGCGCCCATTCTTCACCTGCAGAACATCTGCAAGAGTTACCGCGTGGGCACGCCCGTGGAAGCCGAGGTGCTGCACGGCATCAGCCTGGTGCTCGAGGAGGCCGAGTTCGTGTCGCTCCAGGGCCCCTCCGGCTCGGGCAAAAGCACGCTGCTCAACATCATTGGCCTGCTGGAGCAGCCCACCTCCGGGCGGCTGGAGATCGCCGGTCATGACACCGCCACCCTGGACGATGCGGCGCTCACGCAGTTGCGCGGGGCCACCATCGGCTTTGTGTTCCAGTTTCATCACCTGCTGCCGGCCTTCACGGCGCTGGAGAACGTGCTCATGCCTTCGGTGATTGCGCATGGCCAGGTGCGGCCCGAGGACGAGGCCCTGGCCTGGGACTTGCTCGATCGCGTGGGCCTCAAGCAGGCGGCGGCCAAGCGGCCGGGCGAACTCTCGGGCGGCATGCAGCAGCGCGTGGCCCTGGCCCGGGCGCTGTCGCGCCAGCCACGCCTGATCCTGGCCGATGAGCCCACCGGCAACCTGGACACCGCCAGTGCCGATGAGGTGTTTGCGCTGCTGCGCCAGTTCAACCGCGCGCATGGCAGCGCCTGTCTGATCGTCACGCACGATGCGCGCCTCGCCGCTCGCTGCGACCGCGGCATCACCCTGGTGGACGGGCGCCTGGGCGCGGCTGCCGAGTCCTTGCCTAGACCCCGGTGAGCGCCTGGTAGGCGCGCCGTGTCTCAGGCGCCACCGAGGCCAGCACTTTGTCGTAGGGGGTCTGGTGGCGCAAGATCAGGCGGGCCGAGGCCACGTGGCGCGACTTGCAGAACCAGTGGCAGCTGTGCTGCATCAGCATCAGCTCGGCCAGCAGGGTGAAGGCCCGGGTCGAGGGCGCGCCGCCCGTGGCCTGCACCGCACGGGCCAGGGCCTGGGCATGCAGTGTCAGCAGGGCCCGCATGTCGACGCTGTGGCGCTTGGGCCAGGCCGGAAAGGCGCGGCCCAGCAGCTGCAGCAGGGCCGACACCGGCCAGTCCGGGCGCATCACGCGGGTCTGCGCCTCGTCGAGCCGGGCAAAGTCCTGCGCGAGCTGGCCCAGCTGCTCGGCCATCTTCTGCTCCGAGGGCGCCAGCAGGGTCCAGATGGCCTGTTGGCGCTGGGGGTCCTGCTCGCCGAGGGCGCGCATATAACCCTCGCTGAGCGTCTCCATCAGCTTTTCAATGTCGAAGGGGCGCAGGTGCGTGGCCAGCAGGGTGATGCGGGCGCGGTCGCCTCTCGATTTGAAGGACCAGGCGGCGACGGCCGCGACCAAGCAGACGATGAGGATGTCCATGAAGGCACAAAGGGTTCAGGTGGAAGGGGGGGCGGAGGCGGGCTTGCGGTTCATCAGCACCAGGCCGGCGGCCACGGCGGCAATCGCCGCCAGCACGCCTGAGGTGACGGTTTCGCCCAGCCAGAGCGCGCCGAACAGCAGCGAGAACAGCGGCGTGAAGCACACAAAGGTGGACATGCGCGTGGCCGGGTAGCGGCCCAGCATCCACATCCACACCAGAAAACTCAGGAAGCCCCCCACGCTGGCCTGCGTCAACACCGAGCCCCAGGCAAAGGCCGAGGGCGGCCAGTGCCAGGCCTCGCCCAGGGCCAGCGAGAGCAGCGGCAGCGCCGCGCTGCTCACGGCCAGTTGGTAGAAGAGCAGTTTTTCCGCCGGGATGAGCGTCAGCCGCGAGCCGCGGATCACCACCGTGGTCAGGCCCCAGAACATGCCGGCGGCCAGGCCCAGCAGGTCGCCCTGCCAGGTGGCGCCCTGCCCCAAGCCCTCGCGCAGTGCAAAGGCCACCGCCGAGAAGGCCAGGGCCAGACCCAGCCACTGCGCAGGCTGCAGGCGCTCGGCGCGGATCTTCAGTGGCAGCAGCAGCGCCACCCAGAAGGGCGCGGTGTAGAGAAACACCGTCAGCCGCGAGGCCCCGGTGTGCTCAAGGCCCACGTAGATGCAGGCGAATTCGGCGGCAAAGAGCGCCCCGGCCAGCAGGCCTGCGGCCAGCGAGCCG
This sequence comes from Comamonadaceae bacterium, assembly GCA_027486255.1. Lineage (GTDB taxonomy): Bacteria > Pseudomonadota > Gammaproteobacteria > Burkholderiales > Burkholderiaceae_C > Polaromonas. Next base: position 16,272 of record JAIXPL010000017.1, on the reverse strand, counting down.
TCACGCGAGAACAGCGCAATGCCCTTGAACTGGCACCACAGTCCCACCAGCAGCATGGCGCCGCCCAGGCGCAACCAGGCCTGAAACACCGGCGGCAGCTCGGGCAGCGTGGCCTTGATCAGCACCTGCTGCCCGCCCCAGAACAGGCAGCACATGAGCAGCAGGCCCACGGCCAGCAGGTCCAGGTGGTTCTTGCGCACGGGCAGGGCGGGGGCGGCGGCCATGCGGCGATGGTAGCGCCGGCCACGGCAGCCAAGAGCGGCCTGGCGCATCCAGACCTGCGCAAACCCGAGCCAGCCCATGGGTCGGAGCAGGACGGTCAAAATGCCAGCATGAGTCTGTCCCCCGCCTCCGTGTTGACCAGCCCGCCCCCGGCGGGCGGCGAGGCCACCGACACCGCCGAGCTGCAGCGGCAGCTGGCCTGGCTGCAACAGCGCGTGCAGGAGTTGGAGCAGACCCAGTCCGAGCTGGAGGCCTTTGTTCACGCGGTCGCGCACGAGCTGCGCACGCCCTTGAGCGCCGCCGACACTTTTTGCAAGCTGCTGCAGGAGACCCTGGCGCCGCTGCCGCAGGACGAAGCACGCAGCGCCGAGCAGTACGCCAGCCGGCTGCGCACCGGCCTGCAGCACATGGGCGAGTTGATCAGCGCCTTGCTCATGCTCTCGCGGGCCTCGAGCACCACCCTGCACGGCGAGTCCGTGAACCTCAGCGCCCTGGCGCTGGAGGTGCTCGACGGGCTGGGGGCCCGCGCCCCCCAGCGCGCCCACCGCCTGGAGGTGCAGCCGGGCCTGAGCGCCTGGGGTGACCGCGTCTTGCTGCGGCAGCTGCTCGAGAACCTCCTGGGCAATGCCTGGAAGTTCAGTGACCGCTGCGCGCAGGTGCACATCGAGCTGGGCCGTCAGCCGATGGCACAGGGCGGCGCGTTCTACGTGCGCGACCACGGCGCCGGCTTCGACATGGCGCAGGCCCATCGCCTGTTCCAGCCCTTTGAACGTCTGCACAGCACCTCGGAGTTTGCCGGCACGGGCATTGGCCTGGCCACGGTGCGGCGCATCGTCGCCCGTCACGGCGGCCAGGTGTATGCGCAGGCTTCGCCGGGACAGGGCGCCACCTTTTTCTTCACGCTGGCCGGGCCCGAGCCTGTCCAGCCCTTACCCACACCATGAGCATGCAGCACCCTCGCAGCGACAGCGCGCCAGAGCGTCCCGGGACCGGCCGCGACAGCGCCCGCAAGTCCTCCTTCAAGGAACAGATGCTCCAGGCCCGCGAGGACGCCATCCTGCAAGCCGTCAACCGCCTGCTGGCGGAAAAGGGCTTTGACCTCATGACCGTGGACGAGGTGGCCGCCGAGGTGGGCATCGCCAAGGCCAGCCTCTACAAGCACTTTCCCAGCAAGGAAGACCTGGCCGCCGCCGCCATGGTGCGCGTGCTGGGCCAGGCCCAGACGTTCCTCGACAGCTTGCCGGCTGGCGACCCCCCGCTGGCCCACCTCAAGGCCGTGGTGCGCTGGATGATGAGCCTGCAGCTGGCCGGCCAGATGCCCTCCCTGCCCAGCCAGAACTCCAGCTTGCGCGCCAGGCTGATGGCCAACACCGAGTACCTGGACCTGCTCATGCTCGTGAGCGAGCGCATCGGCGCCTGGATCGAGGCGGCCCAGCAGGAGGGCAGCCTGAACCCGGCGCTGCCGCCGATTCTGGTGCTCTACACGGTCTATTCGCGCGCCTGCGACCCGGTGCTCGAGTTCATGAAGGCCGGCGGCCAGTACAGCGACCACGACATCGTCGAGTGGGTCACCACCACCTGTTTCGACGGCCTCTGCGGCCGCTGAGCCCCCATCGCTCATCGCCCAGGGGACTGGGCTCCTACGTCCTTTTGCGCTCTGTTTTTCCAGTTGGAGCCGAGTCCTCTCGGCGATCCTCCTCAGGCGGCAGGGCCTGCTGTGGGCTACCCATCGCCCAGGGGACTGGGCTCCTACGCCTCTTTGCGCTCTGTTTTTTCCAGTAGGAGCCGAGTCCTCTCGGCGATCCTCCGCAGGCGGCACGGCCTGTTGTTGGCCACTCATCGCCCAGGGGACTGGGCTCCTACAGGGGGCGGGCGCTCACCTCGATGAGCAGCTCGGGCCGGTGGCCTTTTTGTTCCCCCTTGCCGGCGTAGCCCAGCGGGTTGGCCACGATGCGGCAGCCCGCCTGCACCACGTCCACCGGGCAGTGCAGGTGGCCATGCAGCCAGAGCTGCGCCTGCGGCAGCAGCGCATCGAGCGCATTGCAAAAACCGGCCGTGCCGGCCGCCATGCCATAGCGCGGATCGGCGCTGGCCAGGGTGGGTGCGAAGTGCGTCACCACCACCGTGGGCCCGTCGAAGGGCTGCGCCAGGGCGTCTCTGAGCCAGTCCTGGCAGGCCAGGGCCTGGATGCGCACCTGCTCGGCCAGCATGGGCTCGCCCTGCCAGCGGGTGCCGGTTTTGTGCAGGTAAAAGTTGGCGGCGCGGTGCGCCTTCTCGAGCAGCTTGGCCTGCTGCGTGGGGGTGTCGGCCTTCATGCCCGGCATGCACAGCACCGAGTTGAAATCGGTCCACAGCGTGGTGCCGACCAAGCGCACACCGCCCATCACCACGGCCTCGCGCTCCAGCCACACCAGGCCCAGGCGCTCGCAGACCTCGCGCAGCCGCGCGTGGGCGTCCTCGAAATCCAGGCCGTCGTACTCATGGTTGCCCGGCACGAAGACCACGGGCGTGGGCCAGCCGGCGCCGCCCTCGGCCACGGGCCGCGGCGAAAAGCGCGCCAGGCCGAAGTCGGGCACCCCCCGCGCCAGCAGTTTCGAGCCCGCCTGGTAGGAGCCAATGTCCCCGGCCAGCACCAGCAGGTCGGCCTCTGGCAGGGGCCGCGCCCTGTAGTCGGGCAGGCCTTCGAGGTGCAGGTCCGACAGCAGCTGGATCTTCACGCCGGCGCCTTGCGCATCGCGGATTGCTCGGCTGCGCGCATGACCGCATCGCGCAGCCACTGGTGGCTGCCGCGCAGGTGCGTGCGCCGGTGCCACACGGCATCCACGTGCACGGGCGCCATTTCAAAAGGCAGCTTCTGCAGGACCACCTGGTCGGCCATGCCCGTGACGCTGATGAAGTGGCGCGGCAGCACCGTCAGCAGGTTCGAGTGCGCCACCACCCGGCCGGCCGTGAAGAACTGGTTGACTGTCAGCACCACCTGTCGGCGGCGCCCCAGCGAGGCCAGGGTTTCGTCGATGAAGCCATAGGCCCGCCCCGAAAAACTCACCAGCATGTGGCGGGCGGCGCAGAAGCTGTCCAGCGTGAGCGGCTGCTGCGCCAGCGGATGGTCCTTGCGCATCACGCACACGTATTCGCCGTCGTAAATGCGCTGGTGCGCAAAGGGCAGGGGCTCGTCGCTCTGGCTGCGTGCCGTGAGGTCGGCCAGCACCGAGGGGAAATAGCCCACGGCCAGGTCGCAGCGGTCCTCGTCGAGCAGGCGGCGCGGGTCGCGCGTGGTCAGCGGCACCACGCGCAGCGTCACGCCTGGGGCCTCCGTCTCCAAGATGTCCACCAGCCCCGGCATGAGCTCGGCCGCCGTGGCATCGGCCATGGACAGCACAAAGCTGGTGTGGGCCTGGCCGGGGATGAATTCGCTGGGGGTCAGCGAGCGCTGCAGCTGGTCCAGCGATTCGCGCACCGCCGGCCAGATGGCCCGTGCCCGGGGCGTGGGCGCCATGCCCTGGCCGCTGCGCTGCACCAGCTCGTCGCCCAGGGCCTCGCGCAGGCGGCGCAGTGCGTTGCTCACCGCCGGCTGCGTGAGGTGGAGATTTCGGGCGGCGCGGGTGAGGCTGCGCTCGGCCATCACCTCGTCGAAGACCCGCAGCAGGTTCAGGTCGAGGGTGCGGAAGTTGGGCGACATGGCCGGGCCAGGTTTTTTCCTGAGAAAGCGATCAGATATTAATGATGTGAATGTAATCAATCAAGAAGATAAAGTGGAGCAGCACCCGTGATTACCCTAGTATTCGCTCATCGCCGGGCCCAGTCCCCAGCCCATCCACCTAGGAGTTTCACCATGACCCGCTTCATCAACCCGTCTTTTCCCACCGTGCACCCTGGCGTGGTCCGCCTGGAGGCGGTGGCCGAGCAAGCCCGCCAACTGCGCCGCAGCCTGTCTGGCGGCCGGGGTCTGGCCAGCTTGCTGCTGTCTTCCATGGTCGCTGCCGTGGTGGTGGCCGCTTACCAGGTGATGGACTCGGTGGCTGAGGGCCACCTGCTGGTGATCTGGACCGGTGCCTGGCTGGCTGCGTTTGCGGCCCTGGCGATGTTGGCGGGCCCCGCCCGCGCCCTGTCGGCAGGCATCCGCTCCCGCCTGGACGCCTGGTCGCGCCGCGTGGCCCGGCAACGCGCCGAGCAACGCATGTGGGCCATCGCCCGCAGCGATGCCCGCCTGATGGCCGACCTGCAGGTCGCGATGACACGCGCCCGGCGAAGCTGAGACGGCATTTGGCTTGGGGGCTTGCCCCTTTTCTCCCTTCAAGCCAGCCGGTGAGCGCCGACTGGCTTTTTCACGCCCGCTGCTTGTCGGTCTCGGTGTGGAACGAGGGTTTCAAGCCACCCTTTGGCCGCGTCACGACTTTGTCACACACCTCCACCAAAGTCAGTCTTGGTCAAGTTCAGGCCCATGCTCTTGATTGCGGGGCCGGACGCGTAGGCGATGGAAGCACCCTGAGTCACGGCCACCCGGGATGGAACAAACAAGAGCTCAGCTCACCGACCGACAAGGATCTCCCATGCGCGCCATCAACAAAGCCAATAAATTGATCCAGTCCGCCCCCCACTCCAGCGAGGCCGTTGCCCTGCGGGAATTGGTTCTGGCGCTGGAGACCGGGGCTGCTTTTCAGATCAGCAAGATCTACGAGCTCGACTACAAGAGCTTCGAGCTGGCCCTGGCCGTGATGGCCGATTGGCGCCTGGACCGGCATTACGCCAGCAAATTTCGCTTGATCGACGCGGCCCTCCAATCCAGCGCCACGGGCCCTGACGCGGCGCCATGACCCCTGCTCTGCGCAGCTGAGAGGGCGATGAGTTTGGACCTGCCCATCCATTCGGGAGGCGCCGCCTGGGGCGCAGACCAGACCGGGCTCATCACCGGCTTCCAATTTGTGCCCGGTCAGCAGCCCAGGCCCATCGACTCGCACGACGCCGCTCAATTTCTTGACGACCCCCAGGCCGCCAAGACAGACCAGGGCTTTCTGTGGCTGCACTTCGATCTGGCCAATGCCCACACCTTGCGCTGGCTCGAGCGGCACGCGCACTTGCCCGATGCATTTTTTGAAGCCCTGGGCAGCCCGGTTCGCTCCACACGCGTCGAGCGTGCCGGCAGCGCCCTGGTGGCCGTGGTCAACGATGTGGTCTTTGACTTCGACTTTGATCCCGGCGACCTCACCACCCTGTGGGTGTGTCTTGAAAGCCACCTGATCGTCACCGGTCGGCAGCGCCGTTTGCGCTCGATTGATGCCCTGCGCCAGCGGATCAGGGAGGGCGAGCAGATGGCCACGCCCATGCAATTGCTCGAGCACCTGCTGCGCGAGCAATGTGACGTGCTCACAGACATCGTCCGGCAACTCACCCAGCGCACGGATGCCGTTGAAGACCGGCTGTTAGCTGGCCGGAACTCGACGCAGCGCACCACCCTGGGGGAGATGCGCCGGCTGCTGGTGCGCTTGAGCCGGCTGATGGCGCCCGAACCCACCTCCTTGTTCCGCATGCTTCAGCATCCACCAGACTGGATTACGGCGGGCGACCTTCAGGCCCTGCGCGAGGTCAATGAGGAATTCCTGGTGATGCTCAGCGACATGGCGTCGCTGCAGGAGCGCATCAAGCTGCTGCAGGAAGAGGTGGCCGCAGGGGTCAACGAGGCCACAGGCCGAAGCCTCTTCATGCTGACCATCATGACCGTGCTGGCATTGCCGATCAACATCCTGGCCGGTTTGTTCGGCATGAATGTCGGCGGCATTCCGCTGGCCGACGATCCGCATGGCTTTGCAACCATCGCGGTGCTGATCCTCGTGTTTGCGGCCGCCGCCACCTGGTGGGTGGTGCGTCGACGGGGCAACTGAGCCCCTCAGCCCTCTTTGCGCCCCACCGACAGATAACGCCAACCCTCGGCCTGGAGCTTGGCCGGGGCATAGAGGTTGCGGCCATCGACGATGAGGCGGCCGCTCATGCGGCTGGCCATTTCATCGAAGTCCGGCGCGCGGAACTGCTGCCACTCGGTGCAGATGACCAGGGCCTGCGCGCCCTCCAGCGCGGCGTACTTGTCGGCGCACAGCCGGAGATCGCTGCGCTCACCATAGATTCGCTCTGCCTCGTCCATGGCCACCGGGTCGAAGGCCTGTACTTGGGCGCCCGAGGCGAGCAGCGAGGCCAGCAGCACACGGCTGGGGGCCTCGCGCATGTCGTCGGTGTTGGGCTTGAAGGCCAGACCCCACACCGCAATTTTTTGATCGCGCAGGCCTGCGGGCCCGCCGAGTTCGCCGGCCAGCTGGGCAAACAGCCAGGCCTTTTGCCGCTGGTTGACCGCCTCCACCGCCTGCAGCAGCTGCGCCTCGTAGCCCACCTGCTCGGCCGTGCGCGCCAGCGCCTGCACGTCCTTGGGAAAGCAGCTGCCCCCATAACCGCAGCCGGGGTAGATGAACTGGTAGCCGATGCGCGGGTCCGAGCCGATGCCCTTGCGCACCTGTTCGATGTCGGCACCCAGGCGTTCGGCCAGGTTGGCCACTTCGTTCATGAAGCTGATGCGGGTGGCCAGCATGGCATTGGCCGCATACTTGGTGAGCTCGGCGCTGCGCAGGTCCATCACCAGGGTGCGGTCGTGGTTGCGGTTGAAGGGCTCGTAGAGCTCGCGCATCAGCCCGATGGCCGCCTCGTGCTGGCTGCCGATCACGATGCGATCGGGCTTGAGGAAGTCGGTCACCGCCGAGCCTTCCTTGAGGAATTCAGGGTTGGACACCACCTCGAACGCCGTGTCCATGCCCCGGGCCGCCAAGCCTTGACGCACCCGTTCGCGCACCTGGTCGCCGGTGCCCACCGGGACCGTGGACTTGTTGACGATGACACGCCAGTCCGTCATGTGCCGGGCAATCGCATCGGCCACGGCCAGCACGTGGCGCAGGTCTGCCGAACCGTCTTCATCCGGTGGCGTGCCGACGGCAATGAACTGCAGCACGCCAAAGGCCACGGCTTCTTGGGCGTCGGTGGTGAAGTGCAGGCGGCCTTCTTCGGCGTTGCGCTGCACCATCTGCTCCAGTCCCGGCTCCCAGATTGGGATGCGGCCTTCACGCAGCTGGCCGATCTTGCGCTCGTCCACGTCCATGCACATGACCTCGTGGCCGACCTCGGCCAGACAGGCCGCCGTGACCAAGCCGACATAGCCGACACCAAAGATGGACAGTTTGAGCATGCGTCAGTACAGGGTGGTGGGTGAGCCCACCAGTGTGTGGCACACGGATGAAAGCACCGTGACAAGCCCGGCATGGTGCCGGCCCGGGCGGACGCTACCGTCACAGCCCTGTCAAACCTCCGCCCTATGGTGCGTGTATGTTCTTGCGCCTGGCCTGAGCGGATGCCCTCCGGTTTTTACCTGCTGATCGCGGCGCAATTCTTGTCGGCGCTGGCCGACAACGCCCTGCTCATCGTCACCATGGCGGTGCTGCAGGCGCATGACTCTCCTGCCTGGTGGGCGCCCTTGCTCAAGTTCGGCTTTACCCTGGCCTATGTGGTGCTCGCCCCTGTCATGGGTGATCTGGCAGACGCCTTTCCCAAGGCCCGGCTGATGGCCTGGATGAACGGCGTGAAGTGGCTGGGCGCATGTGCCTTGATGCTGTCGGTGCATCCCGTGCTGGCCTTTTGCCTGGTGGGTCTGGGCGCGGCGGGCTATGCCCCCGCCAAGTATGGCTTGATCACCGAGCTGGTGCCCCCAAGGCGACTGGTGGTCGCCAATGGCTGGATCGAGGTGTCCGTCGTCACCGCGGCACTGGTGGGCACGGGCTTGGGCGGCTGGCTGGTCAGCTCGCACTGGCTGGACAGTGGCCTGGCCGCTCAGGTGCTGCTGGGGCTCCAGGCCCTGTCTCTGGAGGCCGACGCCCGCACGGCCTCGCTCATGGCCTCGCTCCTGGCCGTGATCCTGCTGTACGTCATGGCGGGCTTGCTCAACCTGGGCGTGCCGGACAGCGGCGCACGCTACCCCGCCAGCAGCATTCATCCGCGCGCTCTGGTGCTGGCGTTTTGGCGCGCCAACCGCACCCTCTGGCGCGACCCCGAGGGGGGTCTCTCGCTGGCCGTGACCACCTTGTTCTGGGGCGTGGCGGCCACCCTGCAATTTATTGTGCTGCGTTGGGCCGAGGAGCGGCTGTCCTTGTCGCTCAGCCAGGCAGCCTATCTGCAGGCCGCCGTTGCGGTGGGGGTGGTGTGTGGCGCCATGCTGGCCGCCCGCTTCGTGCCACTGGCGCAGGCCCGCCGGGTGATGCTCGCCGGTGTGGTGCTGGGCTTGATGATGCCTGTGGCGGCCAGTGTGCAGAGTGTTCCCTTGGCCGTGGTCCTGATGATCTGGACCGGGGTCTTGGGCGGGCTGATGGTGGTGCCCCTCAATGCCTTGCTGCAGCATCGGGGGCACGTGCTGCTCACTGCCGGTCGTTCGGTCGCCGTACAGGGCTTCAATGAAAACGCCAGCATTCTGGTGATGCTGTCAATCTATGCAGGCCTGCTGGCGGCACAGGTGTCCGTCGTTCACCTGATGTGGGGCTTCGGTCTTTTGATCGCAGGCGTGATGTGCGTGCTGATGATGACCTTCAAGCCACCAGCTGCTTGAGGATGCCTTCAAAGCGGTCGATCACCGGGTCCCAGCCATGGGCCAGCGCCGTGGTGCGCGCTGCCGGTGCCAGCGCCTGGCGAAGCGCATCATCGGCAGCCAGACGGCGCGCGCCTTCGATCAAGGCAGCCGGCGCCCCCACCGGGCACAAGAGGCCATTGCGACCCGTTTCCACCAGCTGCCCAGCGGCCGCGTAGTCAAAGGCCACCACGGGCAGCCCGCTGGCCAGGGCCTCCACCGTCACATTGCCAAAGGTCTCTGTCAGGCTGGGAAACACAAAGAAGTCGGCGCTGGCGTAATGGGCCGCCAGGTCCTCGCCGCTGCGCTGTCCGGCAAACAAGGCCTGCGGACACGCCGCTTGTAGCTGGCTGCGCAGCGGGCCGTCGCCGACCAGCAGCAGGCGGGTGCTGGGCCGCTGCTGCTGCACGGCGCGAAAGGCCTCGAGCAAGAGGCTCAGGTTTTTCTCCACCGCCAACCTGCCCACGCAGGCCATGACCAGGTCCGAGGGCTGCACGCCCCAGCGCTCACGCAGGGCCAGGCTGCGCTTGTTCGGCTGGAACAGATCGGTGTCCACGCCGCGGGCCACCACCTCCAGGCGTTCGAAGCCGAGCCCCCGCAATTCCACTTTCAGGCGCTCGGTGGGCACCATGGTGCAGGCGGCACGGTTGTGAAATGCGCGCAGGTAGGCCGTCATGGGCCGCTGCAGCCAGCCCATTCCGTAGTGCTGGGTGTAGGCATGGAAGTTGGTGCGGAAGTCCGAGCTCACCGGGATGCCCAGCTGCTGTGCCGCGCTCAGCGCCGACCAGCCCAGTGGCCCTTCGGTGGCCACGTGCACGATGTCCGGCCGCTGCTGCGTCCACAGCCGCACCAGGGAACGCCTGGAGGGCACCCCCATGCGCAGCTCTGGGTAACGTGGAATCGGGAAGCCCTGCACCAGGAATTCTTCGAAGCGCTGGCGCGGCAGGGCAGCCACGCCCGACTGGCGGGGGCGCACCACCTGCAGGTCGTGGTGCCGGCCATGCAGTCCCTCGACCATGCGTGCCAGGGTGCGCGCCACGCCGTTGATCTCGGGCGGATAAGTCTCGGTGACCACCGCCACCCGCAGCGCAAGGCGTGCGCGGGGGAGGTCTTCAATGAGCAGCTCGGGGAGAGGGTCTCTGTACATGCCGCCATGGTGACGGCCGAACTCAACAGTTTCGTGACAGTGTGGCAAAACGCACGCAGTCATCTGGGCGTCATCACTTTGTCACGCCCTTTTCACGCACCCTCCCGACGATCCCAAGGCTGAGCAGAAAACTCTTCTGCGGCCCACAACGGAGACCAAACGTGACCTTTTTTGAGCAGTTGCATGTCCAGCGTTGGGATGACCATCGCTATTACCACCACAGCCGCATCAACCAGAGCCTGCACCTGGTCAGTGCGATCTGCTTCGTGATTTCGTATGGCCTGCTCTTCGTCGACCCGGCCTGGGCCGCCCTGCTGGCCTGGGGGGTGTCCATGACCACGCGGCAGGCGGGTCATTTCTTTTTCGAGCCGCGCGGCTTCGATGTGGTCAACAACGTCACGGACGAGTACAAGGAAGAGGTCAAGGTCGGCTACAACATCCGCCGCAAAATCGTCTTGATGTCGGCCTGGGGTCTGTCCCCCTTGGTGTTGTGGCTGGAGCCCTCGCTGTTCGGTCAGATCGAGCCGGCCACGGACTTCTATACCTACCTGCATGACGTGGGCATGGCCTGGCTGGCACTGGGCGTGGCTGGGGTGATTCTTCGGGTGCTGCAGTTGTGGCGGCGCGAGAGCCTGATGACGGGACTCATCTGGGCCTTCAAGATCATCACGGATCCCTTCCACGACATCGCTCTGTACTGGAAGTCACCGCTGTACATGCTGCGCGGTGAACGCCTGGACCCGATGTACCGCGCACGACAGGATTGACATGCCGCCCCTCTTGAGCATGGAGATGGCGCTGGCTGCCGGCGCCTTGCTGATGCTGCCCGCCTTCGTGGCGCGCGTGCGCCTCTCGCGCGCCAAGCATCGCTCCCTGGCGGGGCACTCACGCTTGGCCAAGCGCCTGTCTAAATGGATACGCGGCTACGCCTACGATGAGGCGCAGTTTTTTGACAGCGATGGTGCACCTCCAGAGATTGCTCAGCGCCGGCGCAGCGCCTTTGAGCGCCTGTCCGCGATCTACCGCGAGCGCTTCCCCCGCAGCCTCGAGGCCACGGCACAAGCGCGCAGCGCGGTCTCTGACCTTCAGTTCACCAGCCGCTACCGTGTGCCTTTTCAATTCAGCCCGCTGGTGCGCCAGCAACTGGGAGCGGGTGCGTTCCTGCGGGCCAGTCACGGCGTTCAGGTCGAGGACCTTGATGGCAACCGCCTTTATGACCTGACCGGCTCCTACGGCGTCAACTTGTTCGGCTATGAGTTCTACAAAAAGACCATCGCCGAGGGCAGCGCCCTGGTCGCCGAGTTGGGCCCGGTGCTCGGTGCCTACCACCCCTGCGTGCTGGAGAACCTTCGGCGCCTGCAGGCCATCTCGGGGTTGGACGAGGTGTCATTTCACATGTCGGGCACCGAGGCGGTGATGCAGGCGGTTCGCTTGGCCCGCTACCACACGGGTCGGCGTCAGCTGGTGCGCTTTGCGGGCGCCTACAACGGCTGGTGGGAGGATGTGCAGCCAGGCCCCGGCAACCCGCTGCCTCCCCGCGACACCTACACCCTGGCCGACATGTCCGAGCGGTCGCTGCAGGTGCTGCGCACCCGGCGCGACATCGCGTGCGTGATCGTCAACCCCCTGCAGGCCCTGCATCCGAACCGGCCCGCGTCGTCGGACTCGTCCCTGGTGGACAGCAGCCGCCAGGCCCGCTACGACCGCCAGGCCTACACCCGCTGGCTGCAGGACCTTCGCCAGGTGTGCACCGCGCGCGGCATCGTGCTGATTCTCGATGAGGTGTTCCTGGGCTTCCGCTTGGCCCCGGGGGGCGCACAGGAATACTTTGGCGTCAAAGCCGACATGGTGACTTACGGCAAGACCCTGGGTGGCGGCTTGCCCGTGGGCGTGGTTTGCGGCCGCGCTGACCTGATGAGGCGCTTCCGCGAGGACCGCCCTGCCGACATTTGTTTTGCCCGTGGCACCTTCAATGCACACCCCTATGTGATGGGCGCCATGAAGGCCTTTCTGGACCGGCTGGAGCAGCCCGAGGTTCGGGCCTTGTACGAGGGCCTGGATGAGCGTTGGACGCAGCGCATCGCCCGCTTGAACACCCTGCTCAGCGACGCCGGTATGCCGGTGCAGCTGGCCCACATGTCCACCGTGTGCACCGTGCTCTACACCCAGCCCGGGCGCTACAACTGGATGCTCCAGTACTACCTGCGCGCCGAGGGCCTGGCTTTGTCCTGGGTGGGCAGTGGGCGCCTGATTTTCAGCCTGGACTATGGAGATGCCGAGTTCGACGAGGTGGCGCGGCGTTTCGTGGCGGCGGCCCGGGCCATGCATGCCGACGGCTGGTGGCATTCGGTGCCCGGCCTGACGAACAAGGGCATCCGCCGGCGCATCCTGGCTGAAATGTTCCTGGGCCGGGCATGAGCTCGGTCCCCTTGATCGCCAGCCTGCGCCGCCTGGTGCAGCAGGAGGACCTCAATTTCCTGCTGACCAACCGCGTGCCCAGGCAGGCCCTGACCCATTTCATGGGCTGGTTCAGCCAGATCCGCAGCCCGCTGCTGGCGCGGCTGTCCATCGCCGTCTGGCGCCTGTTCACCGACCTGGACCTCAGCGATGCACGCCGGCAGCGCTTTGACAGCCTGCATGACTGTTTCACGCGCGAGCTCAAGCCGGGCGCACGGCCCATTGATGCCGATGAGCGGGTGCTGTGCAGCCCCAGCGATGGCATCGTGGGCGCCTGCGGCCGGGTGCAAGACGGTCAGCTCTTTCAGGCCAAGGGCCTGGACTACCGGATCGAAGAACTCTTTGGACCCGGCCAGGACAGCACCCCCTTTCGCAATGGTGTCTGGGTCACCCTGCGCCTGACCTCCAGCATGTATCACCGCTTTCATGCGCCGGCGGCCTGCGAAATCGAGCATGTGAGCTACATCAGCGGCGACACCTGGAACGTCAACCCCATTGCGCTGCAACGGGTGGAGCGGCTGTTCTGCCGCAATGAACGGGCGGTGCTGCGCGCCCGGCTGCGCCCCAGCGGCGACCCAATTGCCCTGGTGCCCGTGGCGGCCATCCTGGTGGCCAGCATCCGGCTGCACTTCCTCGATGTGCTGCTGCATCTGCGCTGGCGCGGTGCGCACGAAATGCCTTGCCAGGCCGTGGCCAGCAAAGGCCAGGAGCTGGGCTGGTTCCAGCACGGCTCCACCATCTTGGTGTTTGCCCCGGGACACTTTGAACTCGCCCCAGGCATTGAGACGGGCCAGCTCATTCGCATGGGGCAGGCGCTGATGCGCATCGCCTAGCCACCGCGCGCTCCTCGCCGGGGCGCTGCGGGGGCGCTGCGCTCACACCGGCCGGGCCGGCACCAGGTGCGATTCAAACAATTCGGCGGCGTGCGTCCAGCCGAAGGTCATGGCTCTGTCCCGCGCTTCTTGGCGGGGCACCTTCAGCGCCTCCATGCAGGCCAGGCGCAGGTCCTCGTTCAGCACACCGCCGCGCGCGCCTGGCGCCGAGCCCAGCACCTGCAGCGGGCCATCCACGGGAAAGGCCGCCACCGGTGTGCCGCAGGCCATGGCCTCGAGCATGACCAAGCCAAAGGTTTCACTGCGGCTGGGAAACACGAAGACATCTGCCGCGGCGTACACCTCCTTGAGTTCTTCGCGTGGCAGTAAACCCAGCCAGCGAACCTCAGGAAATTCGGCCTTGAGCGCGGCTTCTCGCGGCCCCACGCCGCAGACCACCTTGGTGCCCGGCAGGGCCAGGCGCAGGAAGGCCTCGATGTTTTTCTCGTAAGACACCCGACCGACATACAAAAAGACCGGCTCGCTCAAGGGTCCCAGCTGAGGGCAGACGGCTGGCCGATCGCGGTACTCGAACAAGGACAGGTCCACCCCGTGGGTCCAGGCCCGCAGCTGGCGAAACCGCCGCTGCGCCAGCATGTCCTGCACCCCCTGGGTGGGCACCATGACACCCGCCGAGGGGCGATGGAAATGCCGGAACACGGCATAGCCCAGGGCCAGGGGCACGCGCAGGGCCGCCTTGAGGATTTCTGGAAACCGCGTGTGAAACGCCGTGGTGAAGGCCAGCCCATGCCGAAGGCAGTGCTTGCGGGCGGCCCAGCCCAAAGGGCCTTCGGTGGCCAGGTGAATGGCATCGGGGCCGAAGTCCTGCAGCAGCTCTTGGAGGCGCTGGCCCGGCTTGATCGCCAGATCAATGCCCGCATAGCCAGGGCACGGCCGGGTGTGGAACAGCCCCGGGTGAATGACCAGGATCTCATGGCCCCGTTGCTCCATCTCGCGGACCAGCTCCACCAGCGTGGTCACCACGCCATTGACCTGTGGTTGCCAGGCGTCGGTGACCAGCGCCAATTTCATGGCAGCTCCAGCGCCTTGGACCTGGCTGCGGCCCATCCTGGCTCGGCAGCCGCCGGGGCCTGTTCCGGACCAAAGGCCTGGAGCTGATGGTTCAGGTGGTGCCAGTACACGATTTCCAGACGACCGTCCATGTGCTCGACCAGAGCGCTGCAGCTCTCGACCCAGTCGCCGTCGTTGCAATACAGCACGTCCTGGATTTTTCGGATCTCCGCACGGTGGATGTGCCCGCACACCACACCGTCCATGCCGCGCTTGCGTGCTTCCTGAGCCACGGCCTCCTCGAAGGCAGTGATGAAGTTCAGCGCCTTTTTGACCCGGTGCTTGAGGTACTGCGACAGCGACCAGTAGGGCATGCCCAGCCGGGCACGCAGAGAGTTGAGATGGCGGTTCAGGCGCAGGGAGAACTCGTACAGGTTGTCGCCGACGTAGGCCAGCCACTTGGCGCACTGCACCACGGCATCAAAGTGGTCACCGTGGATCACCCACAGTCTGCGCCCGTCTGCAGTCCGATGAATGGCTTCACCCACCACCTCAATGCCACCAAAGTGCTGGTTGAGGAACTGCCGCGCAAACTCATCGTGGTTCCCTGGCACGTAAATCACCTTGCAGCCTTTGCGTGCACGCCGCAGCAGTTTTTGCACCACGTCGTTGTGCGCCTGGGGCCAGTGCCAGCGCCGGCGCAGCTGCCAGCCGTCGATGATGTCGCCCACCAGGTAGAGCATCTGGCTGGGGTGGTGCTTGAGAAAGTCGATCAAGGCCTCTGCCTGGCACCCGGGTGTGCCCAAGTGCAGGTCAGAGATAAACACCGCGCGATAGCGTGCAGGTTCAGCCGGATCGGTTTGCGGGGGCTGGTCCGCCATATCCTCACCCATGGGCTTGTTCCATTTGCGCATATCGGTCCGGTCTCCTGGGTATGAGCAGATGAGCCGGTGGCTGGAGCTGTTGTGCCTCCAGCCCTGCGGGCTCAAGCCAGACTGTGACCAAAGATTGCGTCGAGCTTGTGTCAGCTTCAAGGCAGTTTGATGACGCTCGGCGGGGCCGCACTCAGAGGCTCTTCATCAACTCTCGCAGCTGGTCCAGGGCGTCCCGCCTGCTTGGGGCAAACCATTCGCGGTGCTTGGCTTGTTCGTCCCACACCCGCAGCAGCAGGGACGACTTGTGGTGAGGCGAACATTCAAAAGCCAGGCAGGCCGCGGGAGACATCAGGCCACCTTGCAAGTCCAGGCTGCGCCTGGATTCATCCGACAATTTCGTGAGGTAGTTCGGGTGACGGGTCACCAGGTAGCGCTTGGCCTGCACATGCAGGCGCACGGGCTCTGCCACTGCCGGGCCCCACAAATGCTCGATCAGGGCGGCGCCGACTTCCTCGTGGTGATCGTCCTGACCGCAGGGGGTCGACCTGCCTTCCAGGCTGTGGATGACCTGCCCCAAGTCATGCAGCCAGCATGCCAGCTGCAGCTCGGGACTGGCTTCGGCAAAGTACGCCAGCTGCCCACACTGCCAAGCATGGGCGAGGTGGGAGATGGTTTCACCGGCATAGACCATGCTCCCGTGCGTCTGGTAGATGTCGATGATTTGTGCGGCGGACAGGGCGTGCATGTCCGGGCAGCTTGCCCGGCTTGCATGACATCACTGCGACAAATTCCCCACCCGGGGGGGGTCCATGCAGGTCGGCCATCAGCCCGCCATCAGCCAGCCATCAGCCCGCCATCAGCCCGCCATCAGCCCGCCATCAGCCAGCCATCAGCCAGCCATCAGCCAGCCATCAGCCAGCCATCAGCGCCTCAATCTCATCGGCCTCCACCGGCACACCACGCGTGAGCAATTCACAGCCTTTGGCCGTGACCAGCGCATCGTCTTCAATGCGAATGCCGATGTTCCAGAAGGCCTTGGGT
>JAIXPL010000035.1 GCA_027486255.1 Comamonadaceae bacterium | reverse complement strand
CTGGTGGTCGAGGTGCCGGCATTGAGTTGAATCGCTCCCGCACCACTGCCGTCGCTGTCGGACCAGTAAGTGACGCTGCCGCCGCTGCTCGAGACCTGCGTGCTGCTGCCCTGCGTGATATTGCCGGCGGCCTTCAGCAAAATGGCGGCATTGGTCTGGCTGCTGGCCAGGTTGGCCGAGAGATTGATGTCGCCGCCATACAGCGAAATCGGGCCGGCTGCACTCAGCGCCGAGTTGATGGCGATGTTCGAGGTGTTGGTGCTCTTGCCAAGGGTGATGGCGCTGTGGCTGCTGCCCAGGGTGTAGGCCGAGCCCAGGGTGAAGGTGGCAGCGGTGGATGCGCCCACCACAAAGCTGTTGCCACGGGACTCGATCGTCAGGGCGCCGCTGCCGCCCATGTTGAGATAGCCGCTGGCGACATTGCTATCCGACACCGAGCGGCCGCTGAGGGTGAGGTTGCCGCTGTAGCTGTTGGTGCCGTCAAAGCCCATCCAAAACTTGCCCCAGTTGCTGCCATTGAACTGGATGCCGCTGTTGTCGGTGCTGGTGGCGCTGGGCACATCGCCCTGAAGGGTGATATGGCCGGTGCGCGAAACGACCTGAACGCTGGGGTGGCTCACATCGTCGTTCAAGGGCTTGGCGGTGGACAGACGCACACCCGACTGGTTGGTACTGGTGTTGTTGGAGGTACCGCTGATCGAGATGCCGCCCGCCACGGTGGAAACCACGGTCGCGGCATTCGGGCCATAGGCCCGCAGGCTCACGCCCACCCGTTCATTGTTGTCATGGCTGTGCACCCCTGTCGTGCCGGTGATGGTGATACCTCCACCGGTGGCACCCGTGGTTTTGACCGTGCTGTTATAGAGGTGCACACCATGACCGCCGCTGCCGGCACTGATGTCCAATGCGGCTTCGCCGCCGGTCAGGCTGATGCTGCCAGTGCTGGTCTGCAGGGTACTGCTGTTGACGGCAACGCCATACATCACGGGATAAGTCGCGAGGGTGCCTGACAAGGCCTGTAACTCGCCCTTGACCGTGAGATGACCGCCCGCGGTGTTGATGTCGCTGCTGTTTTGGATCAGCACACCATAGCGGGACTCACCCGATTGGTAGCGGTTGCTCCGCCCCGCCATGTAGACCTCACCGCCCGCGGTGGTGACGCCCGTGTTATTGAGGTTGGCACCCTCACTAATGAGGGTGGTGCCGGCGCTGCCAGCCCAGCCCGTTCCCACGCTCAAGCCATTCCAGCTGGTGGAGCCATTGGCCGTACCCCAGCCATTGCCGCCCATCCACACGTGGCCGCCATTGGTGGTGAGCGTCACACGCGAGGAACTTCCATCCAAGTAGATCGCCCCGTTGTTGGCGTTGTCGTCATCGGCGATGAGCACCAAATTGAGCTTGTTGCTGGTGGAGCTGATCTGCACCCCGCTGTTGATGCGGATGTCCCGCGCGGCCCGCAAGGTCAGGGTGGCGTCGCCTCCCAGGGTCTTGCTGATATTGGCGCTGACCGTGATGTCGCCCAAGTCCGCGCTGTTGGTGCTGCCGCCGTAGCTGGTGTTGGACGTGGACGTGCTCACCTCCACCGAGGTGCCGCTGTTCAAGCCCGAAGAGGCAGTGCCCACGATGCTGGCAGCCGCCGCCGAATCGATGGTGTAGTTGTAGGGGTCGATCAGCCATCGACCGCCCAGGCCGCGGTCGGCGCCGGCGTTGATGCGCACGCCCTCGAGTTCCACCGCGTGACCGGAGGTCTCTACCCGTCCGCCCTGGCCGCCCAGCACGCCTCCACGGGCCCATACCGTGCCGTGCACAGCGGTGAGTCCGCCACGGCGGTGGATGTCACTCCAGAGCACCACGGTGCCGCCATCGCCCCGCACCATGGCGCTGGCATTGATGAGCACCTCGCTGCCCATCGTCAGGGTGCTGGCCTGGTACACGCCATTCGTGCCCTGCCAGTCGCCGCCTACCCGCACCGTCCCGCCGCCGGTGGCGCCCGCCGCATCGATCTGCGTCCTGTCGTTCAGGCTCAGGTGATCGCCCAGCAAGGTGGTGCTGCCGCCCTGCCCCCGGCGACCCCGGGTGGACAGGGTGCTGTGCCCCATGAGGGCCAAGCGCCCTTGGCCGGGCACGTCCGGTACCGGGTGAGGCTTGTCGGGCTGCGCCGCGCTGGCTGCACCCAGGTGGATCGTGCCGCCCTGCCCGCCACTGGCATCGAGCACTGCCTCACGCAGCTCGATGTCGCCCTGGGCCAGCACCTCCACGTGGCCCCCTTGGGTGCCTGGGCTGCTTGCAGTCTCCACCACAGGGGTGGTGACTGAGCTGATTCCTGCCTCGACCACAGGGCTGGTGGCTGGGCTGGTGGCTGGGGCATCGTGCGTGGCCGACACGTCCACCCGCCCCTGCAGCTGCACGCTGCCGCTGGCCTGGATGCTCAAGCTGCCACCCTTCTGCGGGGCGCTGAGGTCGATGCGGCCCGCCTCGGCCTGGGTGAACTGCGCCACCTCGATGCGCACGCTGCCGCCGGCCTGCTGGACCACGCCGGTGGCGCTGATGGTGCCCGTGTTGAGCACCTCGGGCGCGCTGATCTCGATCTTGCCGGCCGGCCCGCCCTCGCTTGCCGCGCTGCTGGCGGAGGCGTTGGCACTCAAGGTGCCGGTGTTCTCCACCCGGCGGCTGGCTGAGAGGATGATGCGCCCGCCTTGCTGCTGCAGGCCCTGGGCCTCGATGCGCCCGCTGTTGCGCACCACACCGCCCACCAGCCGGTCCAGCGACTGGGCCGAGAGAATGATCAGGCCACCGGGAGCCTGCACCGCATGGCGGTTGTCCACCAGGGCCTGAATCAGGCTGGGCTCGACCCGCAGGCCGGTCAGGCGGTTGTGGCTGTCGAACTTGAGGTCGACGGCCTCGCCCGCCGCCAGGGCCACGGTGCCCATCTGGGCAATGATGGCGCCCTGGTTGCGCACCTCGGGCGCCAAGAGCGCGATGTAGCCGCCCAGCGCGGCCTTGAGCTCGCCTTCGTTGACCACGCGGCCGGTGCTGCCCTGGCGCTCGAAGCGGCTTTTGCCGGCCATGAAGTCGGCATCGCTGATGCTGTTCGTGGTGGCGATCAGTCCGCCCACGTCCACCCGTGCGTCGCGTCCGAAGTACACGCCCTGTGGGTTGGTGAGGATGACCTGGCCGTTGGCCGTGATGCGCCCGAAGATCTGGCTGGGGTCGGCGCTCAGCACGCGGTTGAGCGTGACGCTGCTGGCACTGGGCTGCTGGAACTGCACCTGCGCCTGGCTGCCGACGTTGAAGCTTTGCCAGTTGATGGCCGCGCGCTCGCTGCCTTGCTGGATGACCATGCTCGCACCGCTTTGACTGATGCTGGCTTGGCCCGCGCTGAGCTGCCCGCCAGTGGGCAGGGCGGTGGGTGGCGGGGCAGTCTGGGCCACTGCGCCTGCAGCCCACAGCCCACCCAGCAGTGCGGCAGCGCGGGACACCTGGCGGCTGGACGAGCAGGCCTTGCCGCAGGCGCGCACGGTCTCAGCCACGGCCACCCAGGCCTGCTTGGCGACGCTCCAGAGGCTGCGGAAGGTCTTGTTCATGAAGTGGGCATCAGGCGCAAAAGAGCGAGACGGGAAGACACAGGTGAGCGCGAAGAAAAAATGTGGCGTGTCAGAACTGCAGGCCTGCGGTGAGCCAGAACCGGTCGCGGGCCAGGGTGCCATCGCCATCGGTGCCACTGGCAGTGGGCTTGGGGTTGCTGTCGATGCGGCGCGCCCAGGTCAGCCGGGTGTTCCAGCCCTGGGCGTGGCGCCAGGCCAGGCTCAGGCCTGCGCCTTGCAGGCGAACCCGGCTTGCCGGATCGCTGGCATTGGCCGGCATGGCCAGCACCCAGCCTTGGTCGGCAAAGGCGCTGGCAGTCCAGGCTGAGTGGACACGCCAGCGCCACTCGGCGCTGAGCACCTGGCCGCGCTCACCCCCCTGCTCGCTGGCCGGGTAGGCACGCACGCTGGAGGCGCCGCCGATGTAAAACTTCTCGGAAGAGTCCAGCACCTGCCAGGCCTGTTGCCCATTGAAGCTGAGCAGGAGTGAGTGCTTGTCCCCCAGGTTCTGTTGGCGCGACAACTGGTAGCTGATCTTTCGGTAATAGCGAGGAATCGTGTCGAGTTGGGTGTGGGCCCGCATGTCACTCAACTGGCCCCAGAGCACATGCAATGAAGCGCTGCTGACGCCACCACCGGCCCAGCCGTCAAATTGGTTGCTCGACAGGCCCACACGCGCGCTTCGGCTTACATAGTCCGAGCGCAGCTGGGTGTCCTGGGTGAAAAAGGTCTTGTTCTCCACTCCGGCGTAGAAGTAGAGGTTGCGCATGGAGGCGCGCCACAGAGGGTGGCTCCACTCCGCCCCCAGGCTGCTGGACGTGCCATGAATCTGGGCCGCACTGTTGTAGCCCGGTCCGCGGATGACGCGGTAGCTCATATCCGACACGCTGAGCGACAGCCTCGAGCCCTGGTAGCCCACGGGAACGGACAAGGCCACGCGGGTGTAGTCGCTGCCTTGCGTGCGCAGCAGGTTCAGGCTCAGCGATTCGCCCAGGCCCCCAGAATTGTGAACGGTGAAGTTGGCGGTGGCGCGAAGGCTGCCCAGGGACCGCGCCCCGAGGTTGTCCATTCCCAGGTCCCCGCTGAACAGGGCTTCGTCGGCGGTCTGCAGCACCAGGGCGGTGTCGCCGTCAGCCTGGCCCGGCACCAGGGTGCCGGCCACGCTCACGCCAGGCAGGTCGTCGACCAGCAACAGGGCCCGGTCCAGTGCCCTCGCGTTCAGGGGCTGGCCTACGGTCTGCCGTGCGGTGAAATAGTGCTTGATCGCCTCGGGCTGAACATGCTTGGGCAAGGCGCCCTCGAAGCGCAGGCCTGCAAAGCGGGCCTCCACCACCTCAAGGGTGATGGTGCCCTCGCTCACATCCTGCTCGGGCAGGTAGACCCGGGCCACCCAGCCGGCGTCACGGTAAGCCGCGGCAACCCTGTCTGCTGCGCGCTGCAGGCCCTTGAAATCCAGCGTCTGCCCGACAAATGCACGGACGGCGGGCTGGAGTTGCTCCGAGGAG
Organism: Comamonadaceae bacterium; assembly: GCA_027486255.1. Lineage (GTDB taxonomy): Bacteria > Pseudomonadota > Gammaproteobacteria > Burkholderiales > Burkholderiaceae_C > Polaromonas. The sequence continues at coordinate 34,936 of JAIXPL010000035.1, read as the reverse complement.
AGCAGGCTGTTGCCTTCGAACCGAAAGCGCTTGACCTCGACGCCAGGGCCCGCTATGGGCCGGCTGTCCAGAGGCAAAGACACCGGCGGCAACACCGCAGGAGGGGGAGTGAAGGCATCGCGCTGCCGCTCGATCTGCTGGCGAACCGCCCCGGCGTCCACCGGCGGGGTGGACTGCGACCATGCGCTCCAGGCACCTGCAGCTGCCCAAGAACCCAACAGCATTCGTATGACAAGGCGGCCAGGCATGGGTATTTAATGGCGACAGATTGTTTTAAATTGTAATTATTTTTTACCCATTCAATATGAAAGTGAACCATGCCTGCCTTCACAGACCAAGACATGGTTTCAGGTGGGAACAAAGAAGGAGGGGCCGAGGTGGCGCAGCGACCTCGGCTGGTTTATTGCACCGTCAGGGACGGGCATGCACCTGGGCGGCCTTGGGTGGCGCCAAAGAAAAAGGGTTAGCAGTTCTTGAACTGCTAACCCTTGTCTTGATTGGTCGGTGTGAAAGGATTCGAACCTTCGACCCCTTGCACCCCATGCAAGTGCGCTACCAGGCTGCGCCACACACCGAAGCCCTAAAGTATAGCCGGCTTCAGTGCACGGTTTCGTGCTCAGCGTTCAGAAGGTTCCGGATCTCGAACAATTCGCGGCGCACCTGCTCGAGGCCGTGCGCCGGCAGGCTGGCGAAGGTCGAAGCCATGAGGTCAGCGGCCTCATCCGCCAAGGCTTCGTCCCGGGCCAGGGACTGGCCGTCGATGATCTCGACGCCCTCGAGCATGACCTCGCCCTGGCGCCTGCGTTCACGTTCGGCCTGCACCAGTTCCTGGAGTTTGTTACGGGCGCCGCTGATGGTGAAGCCCTGGTCATAGAGCAGATCGCGGATGCGGCGGATCATCAGCACCTCGTGGTGCTGGTAGTAGCGGCGGTTGCCCCGGCGCTTCATCGGCTTGAGCTGCGTGAACTCCTGTTCCCAGTAACGCAGAACATGGGGTTTGACGCCGCACAAGTCGCCGACTTCACCGATGGTGAAGTAGCGCTTGGCCGGGATGGGGGGAAGGGAATTCTCCAATTAAATCAACGCAGCAACGAAGAAACCCGCAAATCTACTCTAAGAGTCCCTCGCCGGCAATTGATCCACCAACTATTTTCGCGGGATCAGTTGGCCGAAGGCCCCTGGATCTGTTCCTTGAGCTTGTGGCTGGCGTGAAAGGTGACGACGCGGCGCGCCTCGATAGGGATGGCTTCGCCGGTACGGGGATTGCGCCCGGGGCGGGGGGCCTTGGTGCGGATCTGAAAGTTGCCAAAGCCGGAGATCTTCACGTCCTGGCCATCGACGAGCTTGTCGGCAATCAGGGTGAAAAAGGCGTCGATCATGTCCTTGGACTCGCGCTTGTTCAAGCCAATCTGCTCGAACAGCAGCTCGGCCAGGTGCGCCTTGGTCAGGGCCGGGGTTTCCAGGCTTTCAACAGAAATTTCCATGGCAGTCTCTCTGGTCGGTTCTGGGCAAGGGCAGGCTCAAGCCCGCAGGCGTGCGCCCACGCTGGTCTTCAGGCGCTCCACAATGGCCTGCACGGCCTGCTCGATCTGGGCCTCGGTGAGCGTGGCCTCGTCGCTGGAGAGCACCAGGCGCACAGCCAGGCTCTTTTCGCCCAGCTGCATGCTGGCGGTCGACTCTTTGGGACGGTAGATGTCGAACAAGGAGGCCGAACGCAGCAGCCCCAGGGTAGGCGCGCCCTCGATGGCCTGCATCAGGCGGGCATGCGTGACCGCCTCGTCCACGATGACCGCAATGTCGCGCTCGACCGGCTGGAGGCGGCCCACCGGCTCGAAACGGGGCACCTGCCGCTGCAGCAGGGCATCAAGGTCGAGTTCAAAGAGAACGGGCGCCAGGGGCAGCTCATAGGACTGGCGCCACTGGGGATGGAGTTCACCGACAAAGCCGATGTCGCGGCCCTGCAGGGATACGCTGGCCGATCGCCCTGGGTGCAGCGCCGGATGCGATGAGGCCTGGAAAGTGGGCTTGAGCGGGGCGAGCAAGGCTTCGATGTCGCCCTTGAGGTCGAAGAAGTCCACCAGGCGGCTGCTCTGCGACCAAGCCGGCGCCTCCAGAGGGCCATAGGCCAGGCCCGCCACCCGCATGGGTTGGTCGAAGCCGGCGACGGTGGTGTCGGAATCGGGGGTGGCCGGGTTGCGCAGGAACACGCGGCCGAGCTCGAACACACGCGCACGCGCCGCCTTGCGGTCCAGGTTGAACTTGAGCACCTGCAGCAAAGAACCCAGCAAGGAGGAGCGCATCACGCTCATCTGGCTGGCAATCGGGTTGAGCAGGCGGATGGGCTTGGCGTTGCCCGCCAGTTCGTGCTCCCAGCGCTCCTGCACAAAGCTGAAGTTGATGGTCTCCTGGTAGCCCAGTCCCGCTAAGCTGCGGCGCAGGGCAAAGGCGCTGCGCTCAGCCTCAGGCCGCAGCCGCGCTGAGGTGGGCGCCAGAGGCGGTGTTTCAGGCAAGGCGTTGTAGCCCACCATGCGCACAACTTCCTCGATGAGGTCTTCCTCGATCTGCAGGTCAAAGCGGTAGCTGGGTGGGGTGACGGTGATGCTGCCCTCGCCCTGCGTGAGGGGCAAACCCAGGCGGGTCAGCGCATCGGCGCACTGGGCCTGCGAGAGCGGCATGCCAATCACCTTGGCCGCGCGCGCGACGCGCAGGGTCACGGGCTGGGCCTGCGGCATATGGACCTGCGCGTCATCGATGGGGCCGCACTGGGTGTCGGGCGTGCCGCAGATCTGGAGCACCAGCTCGGTGATGCGTTCGATGTGCTCTACCGTGGTGGCGGGGTCCACGCCGCGCTCGAAGCGGTGGCCAGCATCGGTGGAGAAGTTGTAGCGGCGCGAGCGGCCGGCAATCGCCTTGGGCCACCAGAAGGCGGCTTCGATGTAGATGTTCCTGGTGTCGTCGCCCACGGCGGTGGCGTCGCCGCCCATGATGCCGGCCAGGGACTCGACCTGCGCCTCGTCGGCAATCACACCGACCTTGGCGTCCAGCGTGACCGTGTTGCCGTTGAGCAGCTTGAGGGTTTCGCCTTCGCGACCCCAGCGCACCTCCAGGCCACCGTGAATCTTGTCGAGGTCGAAGATGTGCGAGGGCCGGCCCAGCTCGAACATCACGTAGTTGGAGATGTCCACCAGCGGGCTCACCGGCCGCTGGCCGCAGCGGGCCAGGCGGTCCACCATCCAGGCGGGTGTGGTGGCGCGGGTGTTGACCTGGCGGATCACACGGCCCGAAAAACGGCCGCAAAGCTCGGGGGCGCTCACCTTCACGGGCAGGCGGCTGTCGGTGCCTACCGGGGCTGGGCTGAAGTGGGGGTGCGTCAGGGGCGCACCCGTGAGTGCCGACAGTTCACGGGCCACGCCATACACGCTCAGGCAGTGCGCCAGATTGGGCGTGAGCTTGAGGGTGAACAAGGTGTCATCGAGCTTCAAGTGCGCACGAATGTCCAGGCCCAGGGGCGCATCGGCGGCGAGTTCGAGCAGGCCGCCGTGGTCCTCAGAGAGCTTGAGTTCACGCGCCGAGCAGAGCATGCCGTGGCTTTCCACGCCGCGCAGCTTGCCCACTTTGATCTGGAAAGGCTTGCCGTCTTCGCCCGGGGGCAGCTCGGCACCCACCAGAGCGCAAGGCACGCGAATGCCTACGCGGGCGTTGGGCGCGCCACACACGATATTGAGCAAGGCGCCCTGCCCCACATCCACCTGGCACACGCGCAGCTTGTCGGCATTGGGGTGCTGCACGGCCTCGCGGATTTCGCCCACCACGATGCGCGAGAAAGGCGGGGCCACGGGCTTGAGCTCTTCCACCTCCAGGCCGCCCATGGTGAGGGTGTCGGCAAGCTCTTGGGTGGACAGCGGAGGGTTGCAGAATTCGCGCAACCAGGACTCGGGAAATTGCATGGCGTCGTGTCTTGTTCGGCTGAGAAAGTGCGGCGGGTGGGGCCAGGCTTACTTGAATTGCGACAGAAAGCGGATGTCGCCGTCGAAGAACAGCCGCAGGTCATTGACACCGTAGCGCAGCATGGTCAGGCGGTCCGGGCCCATGCCAAAGGCAAAGCCGATGTATTTTTCGGGGTCCAGCCCCATGTTGCGCACCACGTTCGGGTGCACCTGACCAGAGCCTGCCACCTCGAGCCAGCGGCCTGCCAAGGGGCCCGACTGAAACTGGATGTCGATCTCGGCGCTGGGCTCGGTGAAGGGAAAGAAACTGGGCCGAAAGCGCAGCACCAAATCGCGTGTTTCGAAGAAGGTGCGGCAGAAATCGGTGAAGACGACCTTGAGGTCCTTGAAGCTCACGTTCTCACCAATCCACAGACCCTCGCACTGGTGGAACATGGGCGAGTGGGTGGCGTCGCTGTCCACCCGGTAGGTGCGGCCCGGCGCAATGACCCGGATCTCGGGCATGAGCTCGCCACGGTCGAGCAGCGGGCGGTGCTTCTTGACATGCTGCACCGCATAGCGGATCTGCATGGGGCTGGTGTGCGTGCGCAGCAAGTTGGGCGCAGTCTCCGTGCCGCCTTCGACATAGAAGGTGTCGTGCATGGAGCGCGCGGGATGGTCTTCAGGCGTGTTCAGGGCCGTGAAGTTGAACCAGTCGGTCTCGATCTCCGGGCCCTGGGCCACGTCAAAGCCCATGGAGCCGAAGATGGCCTCAATGCGCTCGAGGGTCAGGGAAACTGGATGCAGCCCACCTGCCGTCCGCTGGCGGCCGGGCAGGGTCACATCCAGGGCTTCAGCCTTGAGTTGGGCGTCGAGTTCGGCCTGCGCCAGGGCCTGGCGGCGCTCACTCAGCGCAGCCTCGATGGCCTGCTTGGTCAGGTTGATGGCGGCACCGCGGGATTTCTTTTCCTCCACGCTCAGCGCGGCCAAGCCCTTCATGAGCTCGGTCACTCGCCCGGCCTTGCCCAGGAACTGCGCCTTGGCGTTCTCCAGGTCAGCAGGGCTGGCGGCATCGGCAAAACTTCGCTTGGCAGCGCTCACCAGTTCATCGAGGACGGCGTCTTGGCTCATGGTTCAAATCTGGAGAAAACAAAAAGGGGGCGCTGCGGCTGATCCGCCTGACGCACACCCATGAAAAAGGGCCAGAGCCTTTACAAGCTCCAGCCCACTTTCGCACGCCGCACACCCCCAGGGGGCTGCGCAGCGACTTGCAAGTTCAAGCTGCCAGCTTGGCCTTGACTTGGGCCACGATGGCGCCAAAGGCAGCGCTGTCGTGAATGGCCAGGTCGGAGAGAACCTTGCGGTCGATCTCGATGCCGGCTTTCTTCAAGCCGTTGGCGAACTGGCTGTAAGTCAGGCCGAAAGAGCGGCTTGCAGCGTTGATACGTGCAATCCACAGCTGACGGAACACGCGCTTCTTGTTGCGGCGATCACGGTAGGCGTATTGGCCTGCCTTCATTACCGCCTGTTTGGCGATGCGGAAAACATTGCCGCGACGACCGCGGAAGCCCTTGGCAAGGGCGAGAACTTTCTTGTGACGAGCGCGGGCGGTGACACCACGTTTAACGCGAGGCATATGAGTACTCCTTGTCCGTCGTTAAATCAAATACCCATGCCGGGCAGCATCTGTGCCATGTGACCCATATTGGTCTCATGCACCGTGACTGCACCACGCAGGTGGCGTTTGTTCTTGGTGGTCTTCTTGGTCAGAATGTGACGCTTGAAGGCTTGACCGCGCTTGACGGTGCCACCGGGACGGACGCGAAAACGCTTTTTCGCGCTGCTCTTGGTCTTCATCTTGGGCATGTGAATGCTCCTTTTCATTTGTGCTCGTGAGGCGCTGCGAACCTTTACGCAGACTTGATGGCCCCGAGCCACTTGTGCGGCCTGCCAGCCCGAAGGCCCGCTTGCCGGGCAGAGGCAAACCGGAGTTCGCCTCTGCGGCGGGCTTTTCAGCCCGCCTCTTTCACCCCGCTGGTGACCTAAAAACCGACGGAGCGAATCTCTTTAACTCTCTCAGACCTGGGCGGAATCCGCCGAAGCCTCTGCCGACACTGCCGCCGGCTTACCACCGCCGGCCTTCTTCTTGCCGGGGGCGATCATCATGATCATCTGGCGTCCCTCCAGCTTGGGGAACTGCTCGACGATGATGCTGTCAGCCAACTCGTCGCGAATGCGGGCGAGCAGGGCCAGACCCAATTCCTGGTGCGTGATCTCACGGCCCCGAAAGCGCAGCGTGATCTTGCACTTGTCACCATCGTCCAGAAAACGACGAATGTTGCGCAACTTAATGTTGTAGTCGCCATCGTCGGTGCCTGGACGGAACTTCACTTCCTTGACCTCGATCACCTTCTGCTTGGACTTGGCTTCAGCGGCACGCTTTTGTTCTGCGTACTTGAACTTGCCGTAGTCGATCAGCCGGCACACGGGCGGCACTGCAGTCGGAGAGATCTCCACCAGGTCCACATCGGCTTCGCCGGCCAGGCGCAACGCCTCCATCAAGGGCAAGACGCCCAGGGCTTCGTTGTCGGGACCCATGAGACGAACCTCAGGGGCCATGATTTCACGGTTCAGGCGGTGCTTGCGTTCCTCGCGGTGGCGACGGTCACGAAATTCAGTAGCGATGGCTTCAATCCTTCAAAGGTTGCCACAAAAGCTGTAGCGGCTTGCCCCGGCAGCAAAAGGACAAGCTGCCGATTCATCGGCAGCGCATGAGTCCTTCAGGCTTTGTGTGCGATGTCCTGGGCGGCTTGCGTGGCAAACGCATCGAGGGACATCACTCCAAGGTCTTTGTTGCCCCGGGCGCGCACTGCCACGGAGCCGGAAGCCTTCTCCTTGTCGCCAACGACCAGGATGTAGGGCAGCTTTTGCAGCGAATGCTCTCGTATTTTATACGTGATTTTCTCGTTACGCAGGTCAAGTTGAACCCTAAGCCCTTGATTTTGCAGCGTTTTGGCTATTTCCTGACAGTAATCGGCCTGGGCATCGGTGATGTTCAGCACCGCCACCTGCACCGGCGCCAGCCAGGTCGGCAGCGCGCCGGCATGCTGTTCGATGAGGATGCCGATGAAACGCTCCATGCTGCCGACGATGGCCCGGTGCAGCATCACGGGCCGGTGGCGGTTGCCGTCCTCGCCCACGTATTCGGCATCCAGGCGCTCGGGCATGGAGAAATCCACCTGGATGGTGCCGCACTGCCACTGGCGGCCCAGCGCATCTTTCAGGGTGTATTCGATCTTGGGGCCATAGAAGGCGCCATCGCCCGGGGCGATCTCGAATTCGCAGCCCGAGGCCCGCAGGCTGTCCATCAAGGCTTGCTCGGCCTTGTCCCAGCTCTCGTCCGAGCCAATGCGCTTTTCCGGCCGGGTGGCGACCTTGTAGATGATGTCCTTGAAGCCGAAATCGGCGTAGACCTTCTGCAGCAAGGTGGTGAAGGCCAACACTTCGGGCTGAATTTGGTCTTCGGTGCAGAAGATGTGGCCATCGTCCTGGGTGAAGCCGCGCACACGCATGATGCCGTGCAGACCGCCCGAGGGCTCGTTGCGGTGGCACTGACCGAACTCGCCGTAGCGCAGCGGCAGATCGCGGTAGCTCTTGATGCCCTGCTTAAAAATCAGGATGTGGCCCGGGCAGTTCATGGGTTTCAAGGCGTACTCGCGCTTTTCACTCTCGGTGGTGAACATGTTCTCGCGGTACTTGTCCCAGTGGCCGGTCTTCTCCCACAGGGTCTTGTCGATCACCTGAGGGCCCTTGACCTCCTGGTAGCCGTTGTCACGGTAGACGCGCCGCATGTACTGCTCCACGTCCTGCCACACCGACCAGCCCTTGGGATGCCAGAACACCAGGCCCGGGGCATGGTCATCAATATGAAAGAGATCCAGCTCTCGGCCGAGCTTGCGGTGGTCGCGCTTTTCGGCTTCTTCCAGCAAAGTGAGGTACTGCTGCAGCTCCTCCTTGCTGGCCCAGGCCGTGCCGTAGATGCGCTGGAGCATCTCGTTCTTGCTGTCGCCGCGCCAGTAGGCGCCTGCCACCTTCATGAGCTTGAAGTGCTTGAGCTTGCCAGTGCTGGGCACGTGGGGGCCGCGGCACAGGTCTTCGAAACCGCCTTCACGGTACAGCGACACGTCTTCCCCGGCCGGGATGCTGCCGATGATCTCGGCCTTGTAATGCTCGCCCTGGGCCTTGAAGTGGGCCACGGCCTCGTCGCGCGGCAGCACGCGGCGCACCACCGGCTCGTCCTTGGCGGCCAGCTCGCTCATGCGCTTTTCGATGGCCTGCAGGTCCTCGGGCGTGAAGGGGCGTTTGTAGGCAAAGTCGTAATAAAAACCGTTGTCGATGACCGGGCCGATGGTGACCTGCGCCTCCGGGAACAGCTCCTTGACCGCATAGGCCAGCAGGTGGGCGGTGGAGTGGCGGATCAGCTCCAGGCCGTCAGCATCCTTGGCGGTGACGATGGCCAGCCGTGCGTCCTGGGTGATGGAAAAGCTGGTGTCCACCAGCTGACCATCGACCTTGCCGCCCAGGGCGGCCTTGGCGAGGCCCGCACCGATGGAGGCGGCCACCTCGGCCACTGTCACCGGCTGGGGATACTGACGCTGGGAACCATCGGGAAGGGTGATCTGGACCATGGAATCAGGGGGGCTGTTCGGACAACAAAAAAGCGCGGACGGTGCCGCGCTGGGAAGGCAATGGCAGGCGGGGGTTGCTCACCACCCAGGGCGGTGAAGAGGGGCAGCGAGGTCGATCGCGGTGTCATCACCGATATGCAACCCTTGCTCGTTTAAAGAACTGATTTTCCCATAAACAAAAAAGGCCAGCCCTTGAGGGCTGGCCTTGGCAGAAGGCAGGATCCAAGGGTCAGTGGAACTGCTCTTCCTCGGTCGATCCGGTCAGGGCCTTCACGCTGGATGAGCCGCCTTGAATGACGGTGGTCACATCGTCGAAGTAGCCCGCGCCCACTTCCTGCTGATGCGACACGAAGGTGTAACCCTGCTCACGGGCCGCGAACTCAGGCTCCTGCACCATGTTCACGTAGTGCTTCATGCCTTCGCCATTGGCGTAGGCGTGGGCGAACTGGAAGGTGTTGAACCAGTTGATGTGGATGCCAGCCAAGGTGATGAACTGGTACTTGTAGCCCAGCGCAGAGAGGTCTTCCTGGAAGGAAGCAATCTGCTTGTCGTTGAGGTTCTTCTTCCAGTTGAATGACGGCGAGCAGTTGTACGACAGCAGCTTGCCCGGGCAGGCGGCGTGCACAGCCTGGGCGAACTCGCGGGCAAAGCCCAGGTCAGGCGTGCCGGTCTCGCACCACCCCAGAACGGCATAGGGGGCGTAGGCCACGCCGCGGCTGATCGCCTGCTCCAGGCCATTCTTGACGCGGTAGAAGCCTTCCTGGGTACGGTCACCCGTGAGGAAGGGCTTGTCGTTGGCGTCGTGGTCACTGGTCAAGAGGTTGGCGGCTTCCGCGTCGGTGCGGGCCAGGATGATGGTGGGCGTGCCCATCACGTCGGCTGCAAAGCGGGCGGAAATCAGCTTCTCGACGGCTTCCTGCGTGGGCACCAGCACCTTGCCACCCATGTGGCCGCACTTCTTCACGGCGGCGAGCTGGTCCTCGAAGTGCACGCCGGCGGCACCGGCCGTGATCATGTTTTTGGTCAGCTCAAAGGCATTGAGCACGCCGCCGAAGCCGGCTTCACCGTCGGCCACGATGGGCAGGAAGTAGTCAATGAACTCCTTGCTGCCTGGCTCGACACCACGGCCCCACTGGATTTCGTCGGCGCGCTTGAAGGTGTTGTTGATGCGGCGGACCATGGTGGGCACCGAGTCGTAGGCATACAGCGACTGGTCGGGGTACATGGTCTCGGAGGTGTTGCCATCGGCAGCGACCTGCCAGCCCGACAGGTACACAGCCTCCAAGCCGGCCTTGGCCTGCTGCATGGCCTGGCCTGCGCTGATGGCGCCAAAGGCATTCACATAGCCCTTCTTGGCGCCGCCGTTGATCTTCTCCCACAGTTTCTCGGCGCCGCGCTTGGCCAGGGTGTGCTCAATCGGCATGCTGCCGCGCAGGCGCACCACGTCGGCGGCGGAGTAGCCGCGCTTGAGGCCTTTCCAGCGCGGGTTGGTGGCCCAGTCTTTTTCCAGGGCGGAAATCTGCTGGTCGCGGCTCAGTTGTTCAGTCAGTTGCTGTGGCATGTGATCACTCCATGAAGTTGAAAAAGGGAACTCGTCAACGGGTCGCGAGGCAGACAGCCCGTAAAGGGCATGGCCTAGCGTCGTCTGTGGATTCACTTTAAGTCTTCTACAAGACTGTGATCACCTCTTATGTCTTATATAAGATAAAAATTTTCTCATTTGAAAACAACAACTTGGGCTTTCATTTTCTCAATGCGAAAACATCTCTCTCATATTGAGAAATTTTGATGCGCCGCAACATGGCGATTTTCACTATAAGAAATGGGGTGTCTGTGATGCAAAACACAGCCCCGCGCCCGTCCTCATGGGTGCACTCAGCTGCGCGCCATCCAGTCCCCACTGGCGATGAGAGCAAGTCCTTCCGTGCGGGCCGGATGAAGCTCGTAGAGAAGGCAGGACACCACCAGGGGTGAAGCCCCCTCAGGGAGCAGCGTCACCCGAGCGACTTGCTTGAGGTACTCCCCGCTGCACTGGGGCCACACCTCTTCGATGTGGTCGAGCTCCGCCTCCAAAGGGGGCGTGATGGCATAAACCTCGCCCTGCACCCAATGCGCCCCGCCCAGCCGCAGCCCCGGGTAGGCCCCCAGGTCAAAGAGGCAGCCGTGCACGCGTGCCCGCCCCAGGAAGCGGGGCGCAGGGGTGAGCCGGCGGATGTCATGGCGGCCGCCGGCGCGCAGGGTGCCATAAACGAACACCAGCTGCTCGCCTGGCAGGGTCAGTGCAGGGGACATGGCGAGAAATTGTGACTCACGGCTCAGCACACTCCGCTCAGGCCAGTGGCGCAGAGGCAGGCACGCACCAGGGGGCGGTGTCATGCACCAGACCCATCCACAGCGCCCAGACCGACAAGACCAGCAGCGCGGCCCCGGCCAGTCGCACCGCCCACTGGCCGGATTCCGCCCCGCGCAGCCGACGCCAGAGCCAGGGGCCCGCCACGAGGCTGAGGCTGCTGCCCAAGGCAAACAGCAGCATCACCCCGGCGCCCTGCCACGGACCCGGGCTGAGGGCCGCCACCAACAAGGCAGAGTAGAGCAAGCCACAGGGCAGAAAGCCCCAAGACAGGCCCATCAGCAAGGGCGCCCCATAGCGCGCGCCCCCTGACCCTGCCGAGCGCGTCATCAGGGACTGCACCCCTTGCCACAGGCTGCGGGCGCCCTCTTCCAGCCAGGCCGGCTGGCGGGCCTGCCAGAGCAGCACCAGCCCCAGCACCGCGGCCGCCACGTGCACCAGGGCCCACACGGGCCGCAGCGCCGCCGCATGGGCGCTCAGCCAGCCCACGGCCTGCATGGAGGAACTGGCCGCCACCCCCAGGGTGGTGTAGCTCAGCAGCCGCCCGAGTTGAAACAGCCAGGGCGCCGGCGCCATGCGGAAAGGCCGGGTCCGCCGGGCATGCGGGGGCCGCAGGGCCACGGGCATCACGCGACCGGGCTCCGCGTCGGCACCGGGCCCACGAACGGGCCCACGACCGAGCCCAGGACCGAGCGCGCCACAGGCCGCGCCACACATGGCCACGCAGTGCGGCCCGCCGGCCAGGCCCATGAGCAGGGACGTCAAGGCCAGGGAGGCGTCCATCAGATGATCTTGGAAAACCGCGTGCGGTTGCGGTCAGCTTGCAGGTAGCGGTCGAACACCATGGCGATCGCGCGCACGAAGAACCAGCCCTGCTCTGTCACCTCGATGCTGCCCCGCGACACGCGCACCAAGCCCTGGGCCTGCGGCACCGACAGAGCCTGCAGCTCGGCGGCAAAGTAAGTCCGGAAGTCGATCAGGAAGGCCAGTTCCAGCGCCTCGAACTGCAACTCGCCCTGGCACATCAGGGCCATGATGACGCTGCGTCGAATCAGGTCATCGCGCGACAGCGCCAGACCCCGCTCAATGGGCAAATGCCCCTGGTCCAGCAGGTCGTAGTAATCCTCCAGGGACTTGGCGTTCTGGCTGTAGGTGGCGCCCACCCGGCCAATGGAGGAAACACCCAGCGCGATCAGGTCGCAGTCCGGCTGGGTGCTGTAGCCCTGAAAGTTGCGGTGCAGCCGGCCCTGGCGGCGGGCCACGGCCAAGGCATCGTCCGGCAAGGCGAAATGGTCCATGCCCACGTAGACATAGCCTCCGTCATCGAAGGCAGCCAGGGCCCGAGCCAGCATGGCCAGCTTGGCAGCCGGTGCGGGCAGCTCGCTGGCCTGGATGCGGCGCTGCGGCTTGAAGCGATCGGGCAGGTGCGCATAGGCATACAGCGCCACGCGGTCGGGCCGCAAGGCATTGACCTGCGCCAAGGTGCGGTCGAAGGACTCGGGCGTTTGCTGCGGCAGACCATAGATCAGGTCCACGTTCACCGACTCGAAACCCATCTGGCGTGCCGCGCGCACCAGTTCAAAGACCTGCTCGGCCGGCTGCAGGCGGTGCACAGCCCGCTGGACAGCGGGGTCGAAGTCCTGCACGCCAAAGCTCAGGCGGGTAAAGCCGAGCTCGGCCAAGGTGGCTAGGCGTGCCGGTGTGACGGTGCGCGGATCGACCTCGATGGAATACTCCCCACCAGGGGCCAGGTTGAAGTGGCGGCGCAGCATGGACAGGAGCTCGCGCAGTTCGGCATCGCTCAGAAATGTGGGCGTGCCGCCGCCCAAGTGCAACTGACTCACGCTCTGACCGCTGCCCAGGTGGGCCACGTGGAGCTCGGCCTCGCGGCCCAAATAGCGCAGGTACTCCTGTGCCCGCTCATGGTGCTTGGTGATGACCTTGTTGCAGGCGCAGTAGTAGCACAGGGAATCGCAAAAGGGCACGTGCACGTACAGCGACAGCGGCAGAGAGCGGGTCAGGCCCGAGCGGCGCTGCTGCAGCGCCTGAACATAGTCCTCCTCACCGAAGGCCTCGACAAAGCGGTCTGCCGTCGGGTAGGACGTGTAGCGCGGGCCTGGCTGATCCATCTGCCGCAGAAGTTCGGGAGAAACGAAGCGCATGAAAGAGAGTTCCCAAAGGTGGGAATGCCACTGTGCGCTCGGGAACGAGCCCTGGGTTTGACATGGGTCAAGCTCCGCAGGAAAACACGCTCCTTTTGATGAGCGCCCGCATGGAAGAGCTTGGTCCGTGGGGCTAATCGGCCTGACAATTGACATCGTTCAACCGAATTCAGCCAAAAAGATTGGGGTCAAAAAATGATCAAGGACACCATCAAAGTTGCCTGCTCAAACTGCAATCTGCGCGAGCTGTGCATGCCCGTCGGACTGAGTGAGGAAGAGCTGGTCCGAGTGGACGAACTGGTGGCCAGCCGCCGCCGCATCAAGCGCGGCCAGGCCCTCTTCCAGACGGGCGAAAAATTCAGCTCGCTCTACGCGGTTCGCACGGGCTTTTTCAAGACCGCCGTCACCACAGAAGACGGGCGCGACCAGGTCACCGGCTTTCAGATGGCCGGCGAAATCATCGGCCTGGACGGCATCGTCAACGACCACCACACCTGCGACGCCATCGCCCTGGAAGACGCCGAAGTCTGCATCATGCCCTTTGACCGCATCGAGGAAATTTCCCGCGAGGTGGGCGCCCTGCAGCACCATGTGCACAAGATCATGAGCCGCGAGATCGTGCGCGAACACGGCGTCATGCTGCTGCTGGGCAGCATGCGTGCCGAGGAGCGCCTGGCCGCTTTTCTGCTGAACCTGGTGCAGCGCTTGCAGGCCCGGGGCTTTTCACGGTCCGAGCTGATCCTGCGCATGACGCGCGAGGAAATTGGCAGCTACCTGGGCATGAAGCTTGAAACGGTGAGCCGCACCTTCTCGAAGTTCGCCGACGAGGGCATCATCGAGGTCAAGCAACGCCACATCTTCATCCAGGACGCCGAGGCGCTCAAGCGCCTGGTCAATCCTCAGGTGTGCCACTGAGCGCCATGGGCGTGTGGGGCCGGTCGGACTCGACCAGCCAGAGCACCAGGCGGCTGCACAGGCCGCAAATCAGCCAGAAGGCAAAAAAAGCCACGGTGTAAATCGCCCTGGGAGAAGGCGTGCCCCAAAGGCCCGGCCAGTGCAATTCGCCCGGGTCCACGATGGAAAACACCAAGGCCTCCAGCAGGCAGGCCGCCAGGAACGAGGGCCAGAGGATCAAGCCCCAGGCGCGAATCGTCCGTTCCAACTGCTGCGTCGGATCCGGGCTCAAGCGCTCAGGGCTTCTCATGCTGTGGGCCTCCCGTGGCGCTGTGGTTGCGCACCACCTGCGCCGGCTGCAGCGCATTGCCAGCCTGCTGGATCTCCAGGCGCATGGCCTGTGCCTGGCTGAAGTGGTCCTCCGGCACCAGCCGGTCCGGGCCCTGCAGGATGAAGACCGCCGTCACCAGGCAGGCCAGCACAGCAGACAGCGGCCCGCCGATGACCATCCACACATAGGGCTCCTTCCACCAGGGGCGGCTGGGTGCTTCGATCGGGGTCATGAGGGCTTCTCCTTGTAAATGGACGGGCGCCGGCCTTCAGCGCGGCACCAGGAAGACAGACTTCTCGGCCAGCTCGTGGGCCTGTGCACCTTGGACTTGAATGTGAAAACGAATCGGGTGCGAGCCGGGCCCGGCCGAGCCAGGAGGCGCCTGCACCCGCACAGCCACCCAGCGCGAGCTCGCCGGCCCGACCTCGATCGCCTCCTCAGAGGCCATACGCAGACCGGGCAGGCCTTCGACGCTGATCTGATACCGGTTCACGGATTCGCTCGCATTCATGACCTGCAGGCGATACACGTTCTCAATAAAGCCCGCCCCCACCATGCGCGCGATTGCGCCGCGGTCTCGCACCACATCCACCTTGAAGGGCGAGCGCATCACCAGGCTGCCCAGCACGGCCGAGGTCACCATCAACAAGACGCTGGCGTAGATCAAGACCCTTGCACGCAAGACCCGGCGCCACATCTGACGCACACTCCAGCCCTGGGCCAGACCGTTGGGCGTGCTGTAGCGGATCAGGCCGCGCGGGTAGTGCATCTTGTCCATCACGCTGTTGCACACGTCGATGCAGGCCGAGCAGCTGATGCATTCATACTGCAGGCCCCGGCGGATATCGATGCCCGTGGGACACACCTGCACGCACAGGCCGCAGTCGATGCAGTCGCCCAGGCCGCGCTCGCGCAAGCCCTCACGCGGCTCGCCACGGGCCCGCGTGCCACGCCCTTCCCCACGCTGGGCGTCGTAGCTCACGATCAGGGTGTCGCGATCGAACATGGCGCTCTGAAAGCGCGCATACGGGCACATGTACTTGCACACCTGCTCGCGCATCCAGCCGGCGTTGCCGTACGTGGCAAAACCATAGAACAGCACCCAAAAGGTCTCCCACGGCCCCAGACCCATCGCCAGCACCTCGCGCGCCAGTTCGCGAACCGGCGTGAAGTAGCCCACCAGGGTGAAGCCCGTCCACAAGCCGATGGCAATCCACACCCCATGCTTGGCCACCTTGCGTGAGAACTTGGCCCAGCCCAAGGCAGACTGATCGAGCTTGATGCGCTGGGCGCGATCGCCCTCGATGCGCCGCTCCACCCACATGAAGATCTCGGTGTAGACCGTCTGCGGACAGGCATAGCCGCACCACAGGCGCCCGGCCACGGCGGTGAAGAGAAACAGCGACAGCGCACTGATGATCAAGAGGCCCGTGAGATAGATCAGGTCCTGCGGGTAGAGCACCAGATTGAAGATGTAAAAGCGGCGCGCACCCAGGTCAAAGAGCACCGCCTGGCGATCGTTCAGGCTCAGCCAGGGGAGCCCATAAAACAGCAGCTGCGTGGCCCACACCAGCATCCAGCGCCAGCGGCTGAACCAGCCGGAAACCGCGCGCGGGTAAATCTTGCGCTCGCTCTGGTAAAGCGAGGTCTCGACCAGATCCTCGTCAGGCACCGCCTGGATGGGAATCACGCGGGGTGCCGCCGGGGCTCCGCCAGGCCGGCAGGGCTGGCTCTGAGGTGCGGAGGCGGCGCCCGCCGAAGCCGGGGTCATGTCAAAGGTCCTTGGCGCCAGCTCACGGCGCCTTCACGGGCACCAGGGCGGGAGGGGCGGCAGGGGCGACCTGGGCCGGCGTGGCGGCAGTGATCACCCCACTGCCCGACAGGCTCATCACATAGGCGGCCACCACATGAATCTGCTCGGGCGTGAGCTTGGCGTTTTGCGCCGGCATCACATTGGTCTTGCCGTTCTTGATGATGTTGACGATGGCCGCCTCACCCCAACCATGAAGCCAGTAGTTGTCTGTCAGGTTGGGCGCACCCAAGGCCTTGTTGCCTTTCCCATCCACGCCATGACAGGCCGCACAAACGCCATAGGACTGCTTGCCACTGAAGGCCTTGATCTCGTTGTGCGGGCTGCCCGACAGGGACAGCACGTAGTGCGCCAAATCGCTGATGGCCGCCTCGCTGGCAAACGCCGCCCCCATCGGGGGCATGACGCCTTGCCGACCTTCGGTGATGGTCTTGACGATGTGCTCACCGGACAGTGGGCCCAGCCAGGCGGCGTTGCCGTTGGTGAGATTGGGATAGCCCTTGCTGCCGCGGGCGTCCGAGCCATGGCACTGCGAGCAGTGGTTCATGAACTGGCGCTCGCCAATGGCCAGGGCCCGTGGGTCCTTGGCCAGTTCAGCCACGGGCTTGGCTGTGAACTCGGCATACAGGGGCGCCAGACTCTCGCGCATGCGCTCCACGTCGGCCTGGTGATCGGCGACCTGCGACCACTTCTGGCTGCCCTGGTAGCTGCCCAGGCCCGGGTAGATGGCCAGGTAGACCAGGCCAAACACCACGGTCAGGATGAACAGCCACATCCACCAGCGCGGCAGCGGGTTGTTGTACTCGCGCAGGTCCTCGTCCCAGACATGGCCGGTGGTGTTGTCCTTCTGCGCCGCCTCGCTGGCCTTGACGCGGGCCTTACCAGCCAGCCACAAGAGCACGGCGCAAGCCAGGATGGAGACCACCGAGATGGCCGCCACATACCAGGACCAGAAGCTGTTGATGAAATCACTCATGAACTTGACTCCTCGTCCTTCAGCGGCATGGCCGCCGCCTCATCGAATGCCTGCCGCCGTGCGGGCAAGTAGGCCCACACCAAGATGCCGACGAAGGCCGCAAACGCGGCCACGGTGACGGCGCTGCGCAAGAAATTGATGTCCATGCCGCTTGTCCTTCTTACTTCAGTGCCAGGCCCAGGCCCTGCAGATAGGCCACCATGGCATCGAGTTCGGTCCGGCCCTTGAGCTCAGCCGGCGCGGCGGCGATCTGCTCGTCGGTGTAGGGGACACCGGCGATGCGCAGGGCCCTCATGCGGGCCTGCACGGGCCAGGCGTCCACGGCCGCCTTCTCCAGCCAGGGATAGGCCGGCATGATGGATTCGGGCACCAGGTCGCGTGGGCTCACCAGATGCAGGCGCTGCCACTCATCGCTGTACTTGCCGCCCACCCGGTGCAGGTCGGGGCCGGTGCGCTTGCTGCCCCACTGGAAAGGATGGTCGTAGACATACTCGCCCGCCACCGAGTAGTGGCCGTAGCGCATGGTTTCGGCCACCAGAGGGCGGATCATCTGCGAGTGGCAGTTGTAGCAACCCTCGCGCAGGTAGATATCGCGGCCGACCAGGCGCAGCGGCGTGTCGGGCGCCACGCCCGCAATCGGCTGCGTGGTCGATTTCTGGAAGAAGAGCGGCACGATCTCAACCAAACCGCCGACCGCCACCACCAACAGGATGAGGACGATCATCAACCAGTTGCTGGTTTCAACTTTTTCGTGTGAGAAAGACATGATGGGAACTTGCTTTCAGGCTTGGGCCAATTCGGTGGGGATGCGGCTGTCCTGGGCGCGGCCGGCCAAGATGGTCTTGGCCACATTCCAGGCCATCACGCCCATGCCGCCGAGGTACATGGCGCCACCCAAAAAGCGAATCACGTAGAAGGGATAGCTGGCCTTGACGCTTTCCACAAAGGTGTAGGTCAGCGAGCCATCGGCATTGATGGCCCGCCACATCAGACCCTGCATGACGCCAGCGATCCACATGGAGGCGATGTAGAGCACGATGCCGATGGTGGACACCCAGAAATGCACCTCAATGGCGCGCTGGCTGTACATCTGCTTCTGGCCAAAGAGCCTGGGCACCAGGTAGTACAGCGCGCCCATGGAGATATAGCCCACCCAGCCCAGCGTGCCGCCGTGCACGTGCGCGATGCTCCAGTCGGTGTAATGCGAGAGCGCATTGACCGTCTTGATGGACATCATCGGGCCCTCAAACGTGGCGATGCCATAGAAGGACAGGGCCACGATCATGAAGCGGATGATGGGGTCGTCGCGCAGCTTGTGCCAGGCGCCCGAGAGGGTCATCACGCCGTTGATCATGCCGCCCCAGCTGGGGGCCAGGAGGATCAGCGAGAACACCATGCCCAGCGACTGCGTCCAGTCTGGCAGCGCCGTGAAGTGCAGGTGGTGCGGACCCGCCCACATGTAGGTGAAGATCAGCGCCCAGAAGTGCACGATGGACAGGCGGTACGAGTACACCGGCCGCTCGGCATGCTTGGGGATGAAGTAGTAGACGATGCCCAGGAAGCCGGCGGTCAGGAAGAAGCCCACCGCGTTGTGGCCATACCACCACTGAACCATGGCGTCCTGCACACCGGCATACACCGAGTAGGACTTCCACAGGCCCGCCGGAATGCTGATGGCGTTGGTGATGTGCAGCAGGGCCACGGCAATGATGAAGGAGCCATAGAACCAGTTGGCCACGTAGATGTGCCGGACCTTGCGGATGCCGATGGTGCCGAAGAACACGATGGCATAAGCCACCCAGGCCACGGCAATGGCGATGCTGATCGGCCACTCCAACTCAGCGTATTCCTTGCCGCGCGTGATGCCCAGCGGCAGTGTGATGGCGGCAGCCACGATGACGGCCTGCCACAGCCAGAAATGCAGGGCAGCGAGCTTGTCCGAAATCACCCGAACCTGGCAGGTGCGCTGCACCACCCAGTAGCTGGTGGCAAAGAGCGCGCAGCCACCGAAGGCAAAGATGGCGGCATTGGTGTGCAGCGGCCGCAGGCGACCAAAGGACAGCCAGGCAATACCCAAGTTGAGCTCCGGCCAGGCCATCTGCGCGGCAATGAACACGCCCACCAGCATGCTGACCACGCCCCACACCACCGCCATCACGGCGAACTGTCGGACGATCTTGTCGTTGTAGGTGGTGGCCCGGCTGGCAGACCAGCCGGAGGCACCGGCGCCGGGAAAAGCAAGAGAGGGATTGGCAGCACTCATGAAAACGTCCTAGAACCCAATGTCTGGGCAGTGTGCCCACGGGGACTTTCGGCTGCGTTGACGTGGATCAAGCTTTTCGTCGAGCTGGGCCACACCTGTCTGTGGCCTGACAAGTCAGGCCCGCCACTGCCTCAGTCGGCGGGCGGATCCTGCAGGATGCGCTGGGCTTCGCAATCCACGTCCTCGAACTGCCCGGACCACACCGCCCAGGCCAGCACGCCCATCACGCACAGCGCCAGCAGCACGGAAATCGGTACGAGGAGAAACAGAATGTCCATGGCCGCCTCGTCAGGACATCGATGCCGCAGTCAGCGGATCACCACGTGGTGCGCGGGCCAGGCGGGCCGCATTGAGCACCACCAGCAGCGAGCTCAGCGCCATGCCCAGGCCCGCCAGCCAGGCCGGCAGCGAGCCGGCCAGGGCCAGCGGCACGCACACGGCGTTGTAGAGCAAGGCCCACCAGAGGTTCTGGCGCACCACGCGCATGGTGCGGCGCGACTGGCCCAGCAGGGACAGGATGCGCAGCAAAGGGGCCGAAGGCATCACCAGGTCCGCCTGGGCCTGGGCCAGCGGCACCGATGGGCCCACAGCCAATGAGACATCGGCGCGGGCCAGCACAGGGCCATCGTTCAGGCCATCGCCCACCATCAGCACGCGGTGGCCGCTGCGCTGCAGCGCCTCCACATGCGCGAGCTTGGCCTGCGGCGTGCAGTCGCCCCGGGCCTTTGCCAGGCCCAGGCCCAGGCGCTGCGCCAGGCGATGCACGGCCGCGCTGCGGTCACCCGAAAGAAGCTGCACCTCCAGGCCTGCTGCCTGAAGCTGAGCCACCAGGGGAGCTGCATCGGGCCGCAACACCTCGTCCAGGTCAAAGCGCGCGATGCAACCCAGCTCGTCGGCCAGGAACACCTGCATCGCCGGGCTGTCGCTGGGCTCCACGCCGCAGAACTCGGCACGGCCCAGCCGCACCCAGCCCTGGATGCCCACCTGCTGCGCTCCTTCGAGACGGGCACGCAGCCCCTGCCCGGGCAGCTCTTGCAGCTCCACGGCCTCAAACAGCCAGGGCGTGGTGGCATGCGCCACAGCCGCATCGGCCAGGGCTCTGGAGACCGGGTGCAGCGAATGCCGGGCCAGGGCTGCCGCGATCTGCAGCGCCACGAGCTCATTCCAGCCGCGCAGCCGCGGCGAGGCCGACAGCTCGGTGTGGCGCAGCCCCATGCGCGCCTCGGTGAGCGTGCCCGTCTTGTCGAACACCACCGTATCAATGCCCTGCAGGGCTTCCAGGGTCTGCAGCCTGCGCACCAGCACGCCCTGCCGGGCCAGCCAGCCGGCGGCCGTGAGCATGGCGCTGGGCGTGGCCAGCGAGAGCGCGCAGGGGCAGGTGACCACCAGCACAGCCACCGCCGCCATCACGGCACGGGCCGGGTCGGTGGGCCACCACCAAAGTGCTGCCCCCAGGGCCGCCAGCATCACGCCCCAGAGGAAGGGGCGAGCCACGCGGTCGGCCAGCTGGGCCAGGCGCGGCTTGTCGAATGCCGCCTGCTGCATCAGGCTCACGATCTGGGCATAGCGGGTGGAGCTGCCCAGGCGCTCCACGCGCACCAGCACGGTGGCGCTGAGGTTGTGGCTGCCCGCCATCACCCCACCACCGGGGCTGCGGGGCATGGGCCGGGACTCTCCAGTCAGCAAGGACTCGTCGACATGGGTCTGGCCCTCGAGCAGGGAGCCGTCAGCGGCAAAGGCTTCGCCCGGGCGCACTCGGATGACATCACCCAGCCGGAGCCGGCGCACCGCGATGAGCTCGAAGCCGCCATCGGCCAGCTGCCGCTCCACGCTGTGCGGCAGGCGCTGCATCAGTGCATCGAGTGAGCCGGCCGTGCGTTCGCGCAAACGCTGTTCCAACCAGCGGCCGCTGAGCAGAAAGAAAACAAACATGGTCAGCGAGTCAAAGTAGACCTCGGCGCCCCACCAGCCCTGGGGCTCGAAGGTGGCGGCCGAGCTGATGACAAAGGTGATGACGATGCCCAGTGCCACCGGCAGGTCCATGCTGATGCGGCGGTGGCGCAGATCGCGCCAGGCATTGGCAAAGAAGGGGCGCGCAGAAAACAGCAGCACGGGCAGGGTCAGCACCCAGGAGGCCCAGCGAAGCAGCTGCGTGATGTCGGGCGTGATGCTGCCGGGCTCGGCTATGTAGGCCGGGTAGGCGTACATCATCACCTGCATCATGCAAAAGCCGGCCACCAGCCAGCGCCAGAGCACCAGGCGCGATTGGCGGCGACTGTCGGCCAGAACGGCATGGTCAAGGTCGGGCACCAGTCGGTAGCCCTGCAGCTGGGCGGCGGCCAGCCATTGGGAAGGCCGGGTCTGTGCGGCCGACCACACGACACGCGCGCGCTGCGAAGCGCTGCTGACCGTGGCCGACAGCACCCCCGGCATGCGGCACAAGGCCTGTTCCACCGTGAGCGCACAGGCCGCGCAATGCATGCCCTCCACACGCACCTGCGATGTCCAGGTGCCTTGCTCCGCCGGCTGGTCCGATCCGGACCCCTGACTGAAATGCGACCACTCCGCGGGCTCGTCAAAAACCTTCAGGGGGCTGTCGCCGGGCGCTGCGGCAGATGATGGAACGGGCGCGCCCCGCGAGGGCTTGGCCGGAGGCTGAACCGGCAGCCCGGCAGGCAGCGGCGCTCTGAGAAGTGACATGCGCCTGAGCTTAAGTGGTGTGCCGTGCAGCGGGCTTGACCTGGATCAAGCTGCGCCGGACTTAGCCGGCCTAAGCTGAAGTAAACCAAAGGAGCCAAGCCATGTACCAACGTATTCTCATTCCCACCGACGGCAGCAAGCTCTCGCACAAGGCCGCACAGGCGGGCCTTGAGCTGGCCGAACTCATGGGCGCCGACGTGGTGGCGCTCAACGTGGTGCCCAAGTACCCGGTGAGCTACTTTGAAGGCGGCGTCAGCGTGGGTGCGCAGGAAACCCAGCGCCTGGAAAAACTATGGGCCGAAAAGGCCGAGGTCGTGGTGGCCGAGCTCAAGGCCCAGGCCGAAGCACGGGGCCTCAAAGCCAAGGCAGTGACCATGCGCTCAGACCTGGTGGCCGAGTCCATCATCGCGGCGGCCAAGAAGCACAAGTGCGACCTGATCGTGATGGCCTCACACGGCCGCAAAGGGCTCAAGCGCCTGCTGCTGGGCAGCGAAACCACCAACGTGCTGACGCACTCGCCCCTGCCCGTGCTGGTGCTGCGCTGAGGGCCGCCAGCGGCGCGGCCCTCGCGCTCAGGCGGTGAACAGGCCCTTGTGCTGATCGCGCAGCACGTTCTTTTGCACCTTGCCCATCGTGTTGCGCGGCAGTTCGTCCACCACGAAGCAGCGCTTGGGAATCTTGAAGTTCGCCAGGCGTGACTTGAGCGCGGCGATCACCTCTTCGCCCGAGAGCTGCGCACCAGGCTTGAGCGTGAGCAGGGCCACGCCCACCTCGCCGAAGTCAGGGTGTGGCACGCCCACCAGAGCGCTTTCAGACACGCCGGGCATGTCATTGATGTAGCCCTCGATCTCGGCTGGGTAGACGTTGTAGCCGCCGCTGATGATCAGGTCCTTGCTGCGGCCCACAATGACCACGTAGCCGCGCTCATCCACGAGGCCCACGTCGCCGGTCTTGAACCATCCATCGGCGGTGAACTCCTCGCGGGTTTTCTCGGGCATGCGCCAGTAGCCCTTGAACACATTGGGGCCACGCACCTCGATCCCGCCAATCTCGCCCACGGGCAGGTCCTTGCCGGCCTCGTTGCGCACGCGCACGCCCACGCCCGGCAAGGGAAAGCCCACGGTGCCGCCACGGCGCTCGGACTGGCCGCCAAAGCGGCTGTCGGCCTGGTAGGGGTTGGAGGTGAGCATGGCGGTTTCACTCATGCCGTAGCGCTCAAGGATGGTGTGGCCAGTGCGCGTCTGCCAGTCGCGGAAGGTCTCGATCAGCAGGGGGGCCGAGCCCGAAATGAACAGGCGCATGTGGCGGCAGGCCTCAGGCGTGAGCGAGGCCTCGCCCAGCATGCGCACATAGAGCGTGGGCACGCCCATGAAGACGGTGGCTTCGGCCATCTTCGCCACCGCCAGCCGGGGATCGAACTTGGACAGCCAGATCATCTTGCTGCCATTGATGAGTGCGCCGTGGAGGGCCACGAACAAACCGTGCACATGGAAGATGGGCAGCGCGTGGATCAGCACATCACCAGGCTTCCAGCCCCAGTAGTCCTTGAGCGTGCGCGCATTGCTCAGCATGTTGCCGTGCGTGAGCATGGCACCCTTGCTGCGGCCGGTGGTGCCGCTGGTGTAGAGGATGGCTGCCAGGTCATCGGCGCGCATCGGTGCAGGCTGATGCTGGTCGCTGCAATGCACGCTTCGCTCGAGCAGGCTGCCGCTGCGGTCATCGTCCAGGGTGAACACCGCCTTGGCGCCCGCCTTGTAGGCGATCTGGCTGACCCAGCCGAAGTTCTTCTTGCTGCACACCACCACGGCGGGCTCGGCATTGCCGATGAAGTATTCAATCTCAGCGCTTTGGTAGGCCGTGTTCAAGGGCAGGAACACATAACCTGCACGCAGCACCGCCAGATACAGCATCATGGCCTCAACCGATTTCTCCACCTGCACCGCCACGCGGGCACCAGGCTCCAGGCCCAGCGAGCTGAGCAGGTTGGCCATCATGGCGGTGGCCCGGTCCAGGTCGCGCCAGGAATAAGCAAGGCCTGAGTCGGTCTCGACCGCCACGCGGTCCAGGTCGGCAGGAAAGGCCGCGCGCAGCGCGGCAAAAAGATTGTCTTGGCTCATGTCGTTGTTGGAATAGAGAGGGACTCAGGGAAAAACGGGGGGGCGCTTGGCCATGAAGGCGGCAATGCCTTCGCGGTGCTCGGGCGAATCGGCATAGTCGTAAGCCCCGGCCACCAGGGCCGGCAAGGCGGCCTGGCCCTGCTGGCGCAACTGGCGCAGGGTGCGCTTGTTCATGCGGGCGGCCTGCGGCGCCAGGCGCGCCATGGCCTGGGCCAGCTCTAGGCAGGCACTGGCCAGTTCCTCAGGCGGCAGCAGGTGGTGCAGGAAGCCGCGCTCTGCCAGGACAGGGGCCTGCAGCACCTGGGCGGTCAGCAGCATTTGCCGCGCGGTCGACTCACCCAAGGCCGCCGCCACCAAAGCGGCCTCGCGGGGGGCCATGGGAAAGCCGAGCTTGGCGATCGGCGCGCCAAAGCGGGCATCCTTCGATGCCAGGCGCAGGTCGCAGCAGCTGGCAATCTCCACACCCGCGCCCATGCAGTTGCCTTCGATCTGCGCGAGCAGGGGAATGTCGCAGGCGAGCATGGCCTCCAGCCCGCCCCAGACATCGTCTTC
The DNA here is from genome assembly GCA_027486255.1 of Comamonadaceae bacterium. GTDB lineage: Bacteria > Pseudomonadota > Gammaproteobacteria > Burkholderiales > Burkholderiaceae_C > Polaromonas. The sequence goes on along the minus strand of JAIXPL010000035.1, from coordinate 10,167 downwards.
GTGAAAGGCGCGCAGGCTGTCCCGCTCAAAGCGAAAACTCTCGTACTCCGCGATGTCACCGCCGGCGCAAAAATGCCCGGCCTGGCCCCGCACCAGCACGACGCGCAGCTCTGCCTCGGCCTGCAGCGCCAGGAACACCTCACGCAGCTGGCGCCACATGGGACGTGACATGGCGTTGAACTTGGCTGGATTCGACAGCGTCACCACGGCAAGCAGACCCTCGCGCGTGAGTTCGATGCACCCGCTCATGGCATGTTCACCCAAGCGCCTTCAAGCCAGGTAGTCTGCATGCCTGTCAAAGAAGCCTCAGCAGCGTTCAGTCCAGCTTGGCGCCCGAGGCTTTGACCACGGTGGCCCAGCGCTTGACCTCGGCGCTGACAAACTGGCCGAACTGAGCCGGGCTGAGGTTGCCGAACTCGGCGCCATTGGCAGCCCAGGCGGCCTTCAACTCGTCGGAGGCGGAGGCCTTGCGCACCTCCTCCAGAATGCGTGCCTGCACATCGGCCGGCACACCCTTGGGCGCCCAGAGCGCGTACCAGGTGGTCACGGTGTAGTCGGGCAGGCCGAGTTCGGCGGCGCAGGGCACGTCCGGAAAGGCCGGGTTGCGCTTATTACCGGAGACCATCAGCGCCTTGATCCGGCCGCCCTTGATGTGCTGGGCCGAAGAGCCCAGGCCGTCGAACATCATGTCCACATTGCCCGCGATCAGGTCCTGCAGGGCAGGACCCGCACCGCGGTAAGGAATGTGCGTGATGAAGGTGCGGGTCTGCTGCTTGAACAACTCACCGGCCAGGTGGTGCGAGGTGCCCGCCCCGGCCGAGCCGTAGTTGAAGCGGCCGGGGGACTTGCGCACGCGCTCGAGGAACTCCTTGAAGTCCCCCGGCTGGGTGCGCGGGTTCACCACCAGCACCTGCGGCACATTGGCCACCAGTGCGATGGGGATGAAGTCTTTTTCAATGTCGTAGTCCAGGCGCGGGTACATCGACGGAGCAATGGCATGGTGCACCGCGCCCATGAACAGGGTGTAGCCGTCCGGTGCAGCCTTGGCGGCCACGCCGGCACCCAAGGTGCCACCGGCACCGCCCCGGTTATCGATCACCATCTGGCGGCCACTTTGCTTGGCGAACTGGGCCGACAGCGGCCGCGCAAAGGCGTCGGTGCCGCCGCCTGCAGGAAAAGGCACGATCAGGGTGACCGGCTTGCTCGGCCAGCTCGACTGGGCCCATGCCATGGGCAACAGCGAGCTGGCGGCCGTGGCCGCGGCCACGCGCAGCACAGTGCGGCGCTGGGCGGGCAGGCCCGAGGCGGTGAAGTTAGGATGTTTCATGGACGGGTCTCCTTATGTTTTGTCAGCTTCAGGTCGGCCGGCGGGGCAGGCTCTGTGACAGAAGGCCGACCGGATGAAGCGCGTCAAATGTACGAAGTCTGAACACCCCAGGACAAGGGGACTTTCCCCTGTGAAAGGCGATAGCCCCAGACAGATCAGGGGCTCATTGGGCAGCCGAGGGCGGAAAGTGCTGGCCAATACCGGTCTGCAGGGCGGTCCATGAACTCGCTCAGTCCCGGCGGCGCCCGGACCAGACCCACAAGCCCAGGCCCGCCGCCACCATGGGCAGGCACAGCCACTGGCCCATGCTCATGCCACCGGAGAGCAGGCCCAGGTAATCATCGGGCGCCCGGAAATACTCGGCCACGAAGCGCAACACCCCATAACCCATGAGGAAAACCGCCGAGACCCGGCCCGGCGCTCGCGGATGGCGGGCATAGAGCCAGAGCAGCACGAAGAGCAGCAGACCCTCGAGAAGGAACTGATAGATCTGCGAGGGATGGCGCGGCTGTAGGCTGCCGCTGCCGGGAAAGACCATGGCCCAGGGCAGGTCGGCCGGGGCCGGCCGGCCCCACAGCTCACCGTTGATGAAGTTGCCCAGGCGCCCGGACGCCAGGCCCGTGGGCACACAGGGTGCAATCAAGTCCATCACCTGCAGCCAGGGCCGGCCACGGGAATGCGCGAACCACCACTGCGACACCAGCACACCGAGGAGGCCACCATGAAAACTCATGCCCCCTTCCCACACCGCCAGCATCTCCAGCGGGTGGGCCAGGTAATGGCCCGGCTTGTAGAACAGGCAGTAGCCCAGGCGGCCGCCGAGCACCACACCGACCACCCCCAGAAAGAGCAGGTCCTCCACGTCTTTGAGGCTCCAGGGCGCAGGTGCGCGCACCGAGGCGAAGGGCTGGTGCCGAAGGCGCCGCGAAGCCAGGAAGAAAAACAGACCGAAGGCCGCCAGGTAGGTCAGGCCATACCAGTGGATGGCCAGAGGCCCGAGCTGCAAGGCCACGGGGTCGATGGAGGGGTGCATGAGCATGGCGGGCGATTGTAGGAGGCCGCATCTTCAGCACCACCGCGCTGCAGCCACGGGTTTTGTCGCACGCAAGCCAAGGCCCTGGGCCTGGCTCCTACAATGCGCCGATCCTTTAAAACCCACCTTCGCCCCAGAGACATGAGCGACAAAATCATCCCCATCCAGCCGATCAACCGCCGCAGCGCCAACATCACACAGGGCAAATCGCGTGCACCTAACCGCTCCATGTACTACGGCATGGGCTACCAGGAGGGCGACTTCGTCAAGCCCATGGTGGGCGTGGCCAACGGCCACAGCACCATCACGCCCTGCAACAGCGGCCTGCAAAAGCTTGCGGATGCGGCCGTCGAAGGCCTGCAGGAAGCCGGGGCCAACCCGCAGATCTTCGGCACGCCCACCATCTCGGACGGCATGGCCATGGGCACCGAGGGCATGAAGTACTCGCTGGTCTCGCGCGAGGTCATCTCCGACTGCGTCGAGACCTGCGTGCAGGGCCAGTGGATGGACGGCGTGGTCGTCATCGGCGGCTGCGACAAGAACATGCCCGGCGGCCTGATGGGCATGCTGCGCGCCAACGTGCCAGCCATTTATGTGTATGGCGGCACCATCCTGCCGGGCAAGTGGAAGGGTGAGGATCTGAACATCGTCTCCGTGTTCGAGGCCGTGGGCGAGAACGCCGCCGGCAAGATCTCCGACCAGGAGCTCAAGGACATCGAGCAGCATGCCATTCCTGGCACGGGCTCCTGCGGCGGCATGTACACCGCCAACACCATGAGCTCGGCCTTCGAGGCCCTGGGCATCTCCCTGCCCTACTCCTCGACCATGGCCAACGTGCATGAGGAAAAAGTGCGCTCGGCCAAGGAGTCGGCCAAGGTGCTGGTCGAAGCCATCAAGAAGGACATCAAGCCGCTTGATATCGTCACCCGCAAGGCCATTGAAAACGCCGTGGCCGTGATCATGGCCACCGGCGGCTCCACCAATGCCGTGCTGCACTTCCTGGCGATTGCGCACTGCGCCGGCGTGGAATGGAGCATCGACGACTTCGAGCGCATTCGCCAGCGCACCCCCGTGCTGTGTGACTTGAAGCCCAGCGGCCGCGCCCTGGCGGTCGACCTGCACCAGGCCGGCGGTATCCCACAAGTCATGAAGATCCTGCTCAACGCCGGTCTGCTGCATGGTGACTGCCTCACCATCACTGGCCAGACCATTGCCGAGGTGCTCAAGGACGTGCCGGACGCTCCGCCAGAGCAGAGCGTGATCCACACCATCGACAACGCGATGTACAAGCAAGGCCACCTGGCCATCCTCAAGGGCAACCTCTCGCCCGAGGGCGCTGTGGCCAAGATCACCGGTCTGAAAAAGCCAGTCATGACGGGGCCTGCCCGCGTGTTCGACGACGAGCAGTCGGCCCTGCAAGCGATCCTGGACGGCAAGATCAAGGCCGGCGACGTGATGGTGCTTCGCTACCTCGGCCCCAAGGGTGGCCCGGGTATGCCCGAGATGCTGGCGCCCACGGGCGCCCTCATCGGCGCAGGTCTGGGTGAAAGCGTGGGCCTCATCACCGACGGACGTTTTTCCGGCGGGACCTGGGGCATGGTGGTCGGCCACGTAGCGCCAGAGGCGGCCGTGGGCGGCAACATCGCGCTGGTGAAAGAAAACGACACCATCACCATCGACGCGCACCAACTCCTGCTGCAGGTGCATCTGAGCGATGCCGAACTGGCCGAGCGCAAGAAGTCCTGGCAAGCGCCTGCACCGCGCTACACGCGGGGTGTGCAGGCCAAGTTCGCCTTCAATGCCTCGAGCGCCAGCAAGGGCGCGGTGCTCGACAACTTCTGACATCCGCCCGCTGCGCAAAAAGCCCGGCAAGCTGCCGGGCTTTTTTCATGGCGCAAGGATGCTCAGCAGAGCTGGGGAGGCGAACGGGGACATTCCTGCTGGGCAACAATCTGAGCACACGCCGACCTGTTGTCATCCTGTATGGACAGGGCGGCGTTGAATCCGTATCCCTTTTGATACACCCTCGACAAGGCACACGATGAAACACACTTTCCTCCTGATGGCTGCAGGCCTGATCGCCGGCACCACCTCCCTGCCCGCCCTGGCCAACCAGCAGCTGGCCACCGCCAAGAACTGCATGGCCTGCCATGCAGCCGCCCAAAAGCTGGTCGGTCCGTCCTACAAGGAAGTGGCAGCCAAGTACGCTGGCCAAAAGGATGCAGCGGACAAGCTGGCCACGAAGATCATCAAAGGCGGTGCCGGCGCGTGGGGCCCTGTGCCCATGCCGGCCAACCCCCAGGTGAGCGAGGCCGAAGCCAAGCAGCTGGTGAGCTGGATCCTGTCGCAGAAGTAAGCCGGTCTGCCAAGCAAAAAGCCCGCTTCAGTTGAAGCGGGCTTTTTGCATTTCGGCTCCACATCTTTGTAGGAGCCCAGTCCCTGGGCGATCACAGCCCGAACGCAGTCTTTGCGGCCCTCAAGCCTCGCCCAGGGACTGGGCTCCTACAAGGGGAGCCGAGGCGCAGGCTCAGTTGTTCTGAGCCAACTGCTCCAAAATGGCCGGATTCTCCAGCGTGGAGGTGTCCTGCGTGATGGCCTCGCCCTTGGCGATGCCACGCAAAAGGCGCCGCATGATCTTGCCGGAACGTGTTTTGGGCAGGTTGTCGCCAAAGCGGATGTCCTTGGGCTTGGCGATCGGGCCGATCTCCTTGCCCACCCAGTCACGCAGTTCCTTGGCAATGGCCTTGGCCTCGTCGCCGGTGGGGCGCGCACGCTTGAGCACCACGAAAGCCACGATGGCCTCGCCCGTGAGCTCGTCCGGACGGCCCACCACGGCAGCTTCGGCCACCAGGTCGCTCTTGGCCACCAGAGCCGATTCAATTTCCATGGTGCCCATGCGGTGGCCCGAGACGTTCAGCACGTCGTCAATGCGGCCGGTGATGCGGAAGTAGCCGCGGTCGGCGCTGCGCACGGCGCCGTCACCTGCGAGGTAGTAGCCCTTGAGTTCATCGGGGAAGTAGCTCTTCTTGAAGCGCTCCGGGTCACCCCAGATGGTGCGGATCATGGACGGCCAAGGTTTCTTGACCACCAGGATGCCGCCCGTGCCATTGGGCATGTCACCGCCCTGCTCATCGACGATGGCCGCCGCAATGCCCGGCAGCGGCAGCGTGCAGGAGCCCGGCACCAGGGGCGTGGCGCCCGGCAGGGGCGTGATCATGTGACCGCCGGTCTCGGTCTGCCAGAAGGTATCGACAATGGGGCAGCGCTCGCCGCCCACGTTCTTGTGATACCACATCCAGGCTTCCGGGTTGATGGGCTCACCCACCGAGCCCAAGATGCGCAGGCTGCTCAGGTTGGATGCGCTGGGGTGCACCTTGGGGTCGGCGTCGGCGGCCTTGATGAGCGAGCGGATGGCCGTGGGGGCGGTGTAGAACACGCTGACCTTGTGGCGCTCAATCATCTGCCAGAAGCGGCCGGCGTCGGGGTAGGTGGGCACGCCCTCGAACACCACCTGGGTGGCACCAGCCACCAAGGGGCCGTAGGCCACGTAGGTGTGGCCGGTGATCCAGCCGATGTCGGCGGTGCACCAGAAGACGTCGGTGGGCTGGATGTCAAAAGTCCAGTCCATGGTCATCTTGGCCCACAGCAAATAGCCACCGGTGGAATGCTGCACGCCCTTGGGCTTGCCCGTGGAGCCGGAGGTATAGAGGATGAAAAGCGGATGCTCGGCGCCCACGAACTCGGGCTCGCAGGTGCTGGGCTGGCTGGCAACGAGTTCGTGCATGAAACGGTCGCGGCCAGCGACCATGTTCACGGCGGTGGTGGTGCGCTGATAGACCACCACGTTCTTCACGCACTCGCAACCGCCCAGGGCGAAGGCTTCGTCGACGATGGATTTGAGGGGCAGCTCCTTGCCGCCGCGCATCTGGTAGTTGGCGGTGATCACGGCCACGGCGCCGGCGTCCTGAATGCGCTCCTGCAGGCTCTTGGCCGAGAAGCCGCCAAACACCACGGAGTGGGTGGCGCCGATGCGGGCGCAGGCCTGCATGGCCACCACGCCTTCAATGGTCATGGGCATGTAGATGACCACGCGGTCACCCTTTTTGACGCCCATGCCGCGCAGGGCGTTGGCAAACTGGCAGACCTTGGCGTGCAGTTCCTTGAAGGTGACTTCCGTGACCTTGCCGTCATCGGCCTCAAAAATGATGGCCTTGCGGTTTTCCGTGGGCGTGCCGAGGTGGCGATCCAGGCAGTTGTAGGAGGCGTTGAGATCGCCGTCGGCGAACCACTTGTAGAAGGGCTTGTTGGACTGGTCCAGCACCTGGGTGAACGGCTTTTTCCAGAGCAGGTTTTCACGGGCGCGCTTGGCCCAAAAGCCCTCCAGATCGGTGTCGGCTTCCTTGCACAGGGCCTCGTAGGCGGCCATGCCAGAAATGCGGGCCGCCTGGGTCACTGCCGCGGAAGGGGGGAAAACGCGGTTTTCAACCAACGTGGACTCGATGGCGGACGCGGAAGCACTCATGGGCCTTGTCTCCTCTGGATGGTGGTAAACGGGGTGTCAAACTGTCTGCGGGGGCACTTACAAGCCACTGACTATCCGCCACCTTACCAATGCTTGGGCCCATCCGACAATCGGGCCAAGCCCTACAATTTGAGCTTCACGGCGCCGGCCCCGGCTCGCGCATCTCTGCCGTTTCGCCAACTGAGCCCCCATGTCCGACCAGCCCTCACGCACCTCGCGGGCCCTGCGCCCGATTCCCAACTTCATTTTTGCCAGTCGTTGGCTGCAGCTGCCGCTCTACGTCGGACTGATCGTGGCCCAGGGCGTCTACGTCTACCACTTCCTGGTGGAGCTGGTCCACCTGGTTGAGGCCGTGTTTGGCAGCCAGGCCGCCCTGCAGGCGCTGATCACGAGCATTGGCTACAAGTCCGATGTCCAGCTCACCTCACTCAACGAGACCGTGATCATGCTGGTGGTGCTCGCGCTCATCGACGTGGTCATGATCTCCAACCTGCTCATCATGGTGATCGTGGGCGGCTATGAGACCTTCGTCAGCCGCATGGAGCTCGAGGGCCACCCCGACCAACCCGAATGGCTCAGCCACGTGAACGCCTCGGTGCTCAAGGTCAAACTGGCCACGGCGATCATCGGCATCAGCTCCATCCACCTGCTCAAGACCTTCATCAACGCGGCCAATTACGACCTGAAGGTGCTGATGTGGCAGACCATCATCCACATCGTCTTCCTCCTCAGTGCCCTGGCCATTGCGCTGACTGACCGGCTGATGTCGCGCAGCGCCAGCGACGCGCACTAAAGTCGCCTCAGCCCGGCCGCGTCATGCGGCGGGCATCCACCCAAGCCCCGAACTGCTCGGGGCTGACCAGGCCAGAGGCCAGGGCCGCCTCGCGCAGGCTGCAGCCGCGCTGGTGCGCCGCCTTGGCGATCTGGGCAGCGTGGTCATAGCCCACGTGCGGCGTCAGTGCCGTCACACCCATGAACGAGCGATCAAGCAGCTCGGCCATGCGTTCACGGTCGGGCTCGATCCCCCGCACGCAGTGCCGCTCGAAACTGCGCATGCTGCCCGCCAGGAGGCGCACGCTTTGCAGAAAGTTGTGCGCCATCATGGGCCGGAACACATTGAGCTCGAAGTGCCCGCTGGCGCCGCCCAGGTTGATGGCCACGTCGTTGCCAAACACCTGGCAACACACCATGGTGAGTGCCTCGCTTTGCGTGGGGTTGACCTTGCCGGGCATGATGGAAGAGCCCGGCTCGTTTTCAGGCAGATGCAGCTCCCCCAGGCCACAGCGCGGACCGCTGGCCAGCCAGCGGATGTCATTGGCGATTTTCATCAGGCTGGCCGCCAGGCCCTTGAGCGCGCCATGGGCCTGCACCAGGGCGTCGGAAGCGGCCAGTGCCTCGAACTTGTTGGGCGCCGACACAAAAGGCAGGCCCGTCAGGCGCGCCACCTCGGCAGCGGCATTCACGCCAAATCCCGGGGGCGCATTCAGGCCTGTGCCCACAGCCGTGCCACCCAGAGCCAGCTCCAGCAGGTGCGAGAGGCTGGCCTCGATGGCCCGCAGCGCATAACCCAATTGCGCCGCGTAGCCCGAGAACTCCTGGCCCAGCGTGAGGGGCGTGGCGTCCTGCAGGTGCGTGCGCCCGACCTTCACCAGCTCGGCATGCTCGACCGCCTTCTGCGTGAGACTGGCCTGCAGTTCCTTGAGCGCCGGCAGCAGCTGATGACTCAAGCCCTGCACCGCGGCCACATTCATGGCCGAGGGAAACACGTCATTGGACGACTGGCTGCGGTTGACCTCGTCATTCGCGTGCACGCGCCGGTGCAGGCCCCGCTCGCCGCCCAGCAGCTCGCTGGCGCGGTTGGCCAGCACCTCATTGACATTCATGTGCGTCTGCGTGCCGGAGCCGGTTTGCCACACGCGCAGCGGAAAGGCGTCCGCGTGATGGCCGGCCAGCAGCTCGTCGGCGGCAGCGATGATGGCCATGGCCTTGTCCCCCGGCAGCAAGCCCAGGGCCAGGTTTACCTCAGCGGCCGCCCGCTTGATGAGCACCAGCGCCCGAATCAGCTCCGGCGCGGTCTGTTCGGTCGAGATGTCGAAGTGCTCTAGGGAGCGCTGGGTTTGTGCGCCCCAGAGGCAGGCCGTCGGCACACGGATGTCGCCGAAGCTGTCTCGCTCCAATCGGTGGCCCTCCTGGGCAGGCTGGTCCTTGGCCATGTCAGGTCCCTGTTGAGTTAACTGTCAAAATACGGCTTGGACCACGCTAACAAAGCCGAATGCGGTTTGCCAGCGGCGCCCTGCCCTTTTGTGTCCCCATTTGTGTCCCCTTTTTGAGCCCCCTTCAGAGCACCATGAGCACGAACATCACGCAAGCCGATCTGATCGAGTCCATCGCCGCCGCCCTGCAGTACATCAGCTACTACCACCCGGCCGACTACATTGCCCACCTCGCCCGGGCCTACGAGCGCGAGCAGAGCCCGACCGCCAAGGACGCCATTGCGCAGATCCTGAGCAACAGCAAGATGAGCGCCACTGGCCACCGGCCCATCTGCCAGGACACCGGCATCGTCAACGTGTTCATCAAGATCGGCATGGACGTGCGCCTGTCGGGCTTTAAGGGCAGCCTGGAAGACGCCATCAACGAAGGCGTGCGCCGTGGCTACAACCACCCCGACAACATGCTGCGCGCCTCGGTGGTGGCCGACCCGCACTTCGCCCGCAAGAACACCCAGGACAACACCCCCGCGGTGATCTTCACCGAGCTGGTGCCGGGCAACAAAATCGACGTGACTGTGGCAGCCAAGGGCGGCGGCTCGGAGAACAAGTCCAAGATGGTCATGCTCAACCCCAGCGACTCCATCGTGGACTGGGTGCTCAAGACCGTGCCCACCATGGGCGCCGGTTGGTGCCCGCCGGGCATGCTGGGCATCGGCATCGGCGGCACCGCCGAAAAAGCCGTGCTCATGGCCAAGGAAAGCCTGATGGACGACATCGATATGTACGAGTTGCAGGCCAAGGCCAGCCGGGGCGAGAAGCTCAGCCAGGTCGAGGACATGCGCCTGGAGCTCTACGAGAAAGTCAATGCCCTGGGCATTGGCGCACAAGGCCTGGGTGGCCTGACCACGGTGCTGGACGTCAAGATCAAGATGTACCCCACGCACGCGGCCTCCAAGCCCGTGGCCATGATCCCCAACTGCGCCGCCACCCGCCACGCCCACTTCGTGCTCGACGGCTCGGGGCCGGCGTACCTCGATGCCCCCAGCCTGGACCTCTGGCCCACGGTGGACTG
>JAIXPL010000048.1 GCA_027486255.1 Comamonadaceae bacterium | reverse complement strand
GAAGACGTGCACCTGAATATTGAGGCGCGCCTGACCCAGCTGGTGGGCGATGCCGGCAAGCGCCTGCACACCGGCCGCAGCCGCAACGACCAGGTGGCCACCGATGTGCGCCTGTGGCTGCGCGGCGAGATGGACCTGATCATCGAGCTGCTGGCCGAACTGCAGCGCTCGCTGCTGGACGTGGCTGAAAAGAACGTCGAGGTGATCCTGCCCGGCTTTACCCACCTGCAGGTGGCCCAGCCCGTGAGCTTTGCGCACCACCTGCTGGCCTATGTGGAGATGTTCGCGCGCGACGCCGAGCGCTTCGCGGATGCGCGCCGCCGCATCAACCGCCTGCCCCTGGGCAGTGCCGCCCTGGCTGGCACCACCTACCCGCTGGACCGCGAGCGCGTGGCCCGCACGCTGGGCATGGTCGACGAGCAGGGTGCCCCCCAGGTCTGCCAAAACAGCCTGGACGGCGTGAGCGACCGCGACTTTGCCATCGAATTCACCGCCGCCGCCAGCCTGACCATGGTGCACATCTCGCGCCTGTCAGAGGAACTCATTCTCTGGATGAGCCAGAACTTTGGCTTCATCAAGATTGCCGACCGCTTCACCACCGGCTCGTCCATCATGCCGCAGAAGAAGAACCCGGACGTGCCCGAGCTCGCCCGCGGCAAGACCGGTCGCGTGGTGGGCCATCTCATGGGCCTGATCACCCTCATGAAGGGCCAGCCCCTGGCCTACAACAAGGACAACCAGGAAGACAAGGAACCCTTGTTCGACACGGTGGACACGCTCAAGGACACGCTGCGCATCTTTGCCGAGATGGTGGGCGGCCAGCTCAACCCGGCCACGGGCGCCAAGGAAGGCGGCATCACGGTCAACGCACCAGCCATGGAAGCGGCCGCGCAAAAAGGCTATGCCACCGCCACCGACCTCGCTGACTACCTGGTGAAAAAAGGCCTGCCCTTCCGCGATGCGCACGAGACCGTGGCGCATGCCGTCAAGGCCGCCTCCAGCCTGGGCTGCGACCTCTCCGAATTGCCCCTGGCCACCTTGCAAGGCTTTCATGCAAGCATCGGCCAGGACGTTTACGACTGCCTGAGCCTGCGCGGTTCACTCAACGCACGCAACACCCTGGGCGGTACGGCGCCCGCTCAGGTGCGCAGCCAGCTGGCGCGCCATCGCACTCGGCTGGGCTGAATCGGCTCAGGCGCCAGGCGCCTGCAGATCCTCGCCGAGCATGCGGCGCCCCAACCAGCGAAAGCCCTCACCCACGTCACCACGCATGCCCTGGTTGCGGGCGGGCACAGCCTGGCCGGGCATGCCCAGATCAAAGTGGAAGACAAAGTGGGGCTGCTGGCCCATGCGCAAGTCGGTCACAAACAGGCGCCCCTCTTCCTGCGAGAGCTTGTAGAACCCGTCCGAGAAGCGGGCGATACGCTGCACCTGCGGATGCGCGGCATGAAGGTCCAGCCAGGGGTCGCCCCGGTCATAGGCGGTGAATCGCACGGGCCGGTCTCCATCGAAAAACGAGTAATAGCCCTCGTGGAAGCGCTTGCCATCGACCACCACGATGCGCCAGAGCAGGCTCTGCAAGGGCGCAGGGGTGACCAAGACCTGCTGCGTGGGCAGGCCCAGGGCAGCCAGTGAACTCCGCGCATGCCCAAGCACCAGGGCCTGAGCAAGTACTGTCCAGGCGAGGTAGGCCGTACTCAGGCCCAAGGCCCAGCGATTGGCCTGCACGCCTGAGCCGCGCCAGGCCAAAGCCAGAACCAGGCCCGCCAGCAGGGGCAGGGTGTAGGCCGGGTCGATGATGAAGATGCTGCCCACGCCCCAGGCCTGGTCGGTAAAGGGCTGCAACACCTGGGTGCCATAGACCGTCATGAGGTCCAGCAGCGGATGCGTCACCAAAGCCAGCCAGAGTGCCAGCCACCAGCGTCTGAAGTGGCCGCTCTCGGCAAGCGGGCGATGCGCCCTCCAGGCCAGTACCGCCATCAGCGGCGCGGCCAGCGTGAGGAAAAACAGCGAATGACTTTCGGCCCGGTGGCGCACCATGTTGAGGATGTCATCGCCATGGTCGATGACGACATCCAGATCCGGCAGCAGGCCTGCCACGCCGCCCCAGAGGGCCGCCTTCCAGGCTGCGGTGCGCCGGCCCATGACAGCCACACTGACCGAGGCGCCGAGCGCAATTTGAGTGAGGGAATCCATGGCGTGAAGGACAGGTCAACGGTGCGAAGATGCTCAGCTTAGGGCCTGCGGCATGTCCGTGCCGGTCAGGGGCGATCGGGCGCCGGGGGCTGCGGCCGCAAAATTTTTCACGGCCCCCGAGCCAGCTTTCAACCCACCTCGTGGGCCTGCGCCACTACCATAGGCCCACTCCGAACCCCATATTGGCACCTCCCCATGACCGTCATCACCCACATCGAAGACCTGCGCGTTTTGGCCGAAAAGCGCGTGCCGCGCATGTTCTACGACTACGCCGACAGTGGCTCTTGGACGGAAAGCACCTACCGCGCCAACGAGAGCGATTTCCAGAAGATCAAGCTGCGCCAGCGCGTGGCCGTCAACATGGTGGGGCGCAGCACCGCCACCCACATGGTCGGCCTGCCCACCGCCATGCCAGTGGCCATCGCACCGACGGGCCTGACTGGCATGCAGCATCCCGACGGCGAGATCCTGGCCGCGCGTGCTGCGCAGAAGTTCGGCATCCCCTTCACGCTCTCGACCATGAGCATCTGCTCCATTGAGGATGTGGCGAGCGCCACCGGCGGCCATCCCTTCTGGTTCCAGTTGTATGTGATGAAGGACCGCGCCTTCATCGAAAGCCTGATCGACCGCGCCAAGGCCGCGGGCTGCTCGGCGCTGGTGCTCACGCTGGACCTTCAGATTTTGGGTCAGCGCCACAAAGACCTGCGCAACGGCCTGTCCGCGCCGCCCAAGCTGACCCTGCGCAATCTCATCAACATCGCCAGCAAGCCCCGGTGGGCGCTGGGCATGCTGGGCACGCCACGCCGGCATTTCGGCAATATCGTGGGCCACGTCAAGGGCGTGGGCGACATGGGCAGCCTCTCGGAGTGGACGGCCAAGCAGTTTGACCCCGCGCTCAGCTGGGACGATGTGCAGTGGATCAAAAAGCGCTGGGGCGGCAAGCTCATTCTCAAGGGCATCATGGACGTGGAAGACGCCAAGCTCGCTGCCGACTCCGGCGCCGATGCGCTGATCGTGAGCAACCACGGTGGCCGCCAGCTCGATGGTGCGCCCAGCAGCATCGAGGCCCTGCCGGCCATCGTCGATGCCGTGGGCAAGCGCATCGAGGTGCACATGGACGGTGGCATCCGCTCGGGCCAGGACGTGCTCAAGGCCCTGGCCCTGGGTGCCAAGGGCACCTACATCGGCCGCGCCATGCTCTACGGCCTGGGCGCCCAGGGCGAGGAAGGCGTGCGCAAGGCGCTGGAGATCATCCACAAAGAGCTGGACATCACCATGGCCTTCTGCGGCCACACCGACATCCGCAAAGTCGGCACCGACATCCTGCGACCGGGCACCTACCCGACCGCCTGAGCGGCACCCCTGTGCGCATGGCCGGGCCCGCAGGGCGGTGGCCCCGCTATGCTTGCGCGCCATGACCGCGAACATGCGCCGCATCGCCCACCTCGACATGGATGCGTTCTTCGCCTCCGTGGAACTGCTGCGCTACCCCCAGCTCAAGGGGCTGCCGGTGGTCATCGGTGGCGGGCGGCGCAAGCCCGATGACGCGCTGCTGCAGCAGTACGGCGCAGACGCGCTGAAGCACATTCCCGTTGCGGCGTTTCCGCGCCTCAAAGACTACGTGGGCCGCGGTGTCATCACCACCGCCACCTACCCGGCGCGCCAGTTCGGCGTGGGCTCGGCCATGGGCATGATGAAGGCCGCCAGGCTCTGCCCCGAAGCCATCGTGCTGCCGGTGGACTTCGAGGAAATCCGGCGCTTCTCCCGCGCTTTCAAGGACACCATCCAGGAGATCGCCCCGGTGATGGAAGACCGGGGCGTGGACGAGGTCTACATCGACTTCACCGAGGTACCCGGCGGCCAGCGTGAAGGCGGGCGCTCGCTCGCGCGGCTGATCCAGCGCAGCATCCACGACCGCACGGGGCTGACCTGCTCCATCGGCGTGGCGCCCAACAAGCTGATCGCGAAGATGGCCAGCGAATTCAACAAGCCCCAGGGCATTTCCATCGTGTACGAGGCCGACTTAAAGACGCTGATCTGGCCGCTGGCCTGCCGCAAGATCAACGGCATCGGCCCCAAGGCCGACGCCAAGCTGCAGCAGCTGGGGATCCACACCATCGGCGAGTTGGCGGCCTGCGATAAGGCCTGGCTGGTCGAGCAGTTTGGCCCAGCCACCGGCGCCTGGATGCACGAGGCCGCCTGGGGCCGGGACGAGCGGCCCGTGGTCACGCACAGCGAGCCCGTCTCCATGAGCCGCGAGACCACCTTCGAGCGCGACCTGCACGCCGTGCGCGACAAGGCCGAACTCAGCGCCCTCTTCACCCAGCTGTGCGAACGGGTCGCCGAGGACCTGCAGCGCAAAGGCTATCGGGGCCGCACCATCGGCATCAAGCTGCGCTTTGACAATTTCAAGAGCGTCACGCGCGACCTCACCCTCGAAGAAGCCACCGACCATGCCCGCACCATCCGCCAGGCTGCGGGGCAGGCCCTCAAGCGGGTGCCCCTGACGCGGCGGCTTCGCCTGCTGGGCGTGCGCGTGGGCTCGCTGGTCAAGGCCGGCGAGGAGATGGCTGCGCCCGAGCAGGCGGACGGGCAAGCGCAGCAGGCCCCCTTGCTCTGAGAAGGCGGGCGAGGTCTTTACTGGCGCGCCGTGCGCACCGCCGCTGGCAAGGCCTGCGGATGGCTGGTGCGAAAGGGATTGATGTCCAGACCGCCGCGCCGGGTGTAGCGGGCGTACACCGAGAGCTTGCTGGGTTTGCAGCGCGTCCACAGGTCCATGAAGATGCGCTCCACGCACTGCTCATGAAACTCGTTGTGGTTGCGAAAACTCACCAGGTACTGCAAGAGGCCCGCCTGGTCGATCTGCGGGCCGCTGTAGCTGATCTGCACGCTGCCCCAGTCGGGCTGGCTGGTGACCAGGCAGTTGCTCTTGAGCAAGTGGCTGGTGAGCACCTCGGATACGGGCGGCTCTTCGAAGGCCGCCGTGAGCAGCTCGGGTGCTGGCGTGTAGTGCTGGCATTCGATGTCCAGCCGGTCCAGGTTCAGGCCATCGAGTTCCTGGACCGCTTCCCGGTCGAACATCTCCGGCAGCAGCAGTTTCACCCCCACGCTGGTGCCGGCTGGGGCGCCGCCGGGCTGGCGCCAGACGGCTTCGGTGAGGTCGGCCTTCAGCCGGGCCTGCACCTCGGCGGGCTCGGCCAAGCGGGTGTTGTTGAAGCTGTTGAGATACAGCTTGAAGGACTTGCTCTCCACGATGTTGGGGCTCTCGCAGGGCACCACCACCTGGGCCAGCGCCACCTGGGGCTTGCCGCGCAGGTTGACCCAGCTCAGTTCAAAAGCGGTCCACAGGTCGGCGCCGAAAAAAGGCGGCTGCGTGCCCACGCCGATCTCGGCGCGCTTGCCCGCGCGCGCAATGGGAAAGAGCAGTTCGGGGGCGTACTGGTCGGTATAGACCGAGGACTTGCCCAGTTCGGAGTGTTCTGGCGTGTTCATGGCGGGGCGTATGGTCGCACAGGGTGGCCAGACGTGCTGGCGCGGCAGGCAGCCTAATCGAAGCGTGCCTCGCGCAGCCATTTGGTGGCGATCCACTTCTCGCCCCGGACCACAGGGGCGCCGGCGTGCAGCGATCGGCTCGACGGATGTGGGCGGCTGTAGTTGAAGAACACCGCGTGGCCCTTGCGCGGCAGGCATTCGAGCTGCACCTCCGGGAACACCGTGGCGCCGCCGGCCTCGGGTTCATTGAGATACATCACCACCGTGGCCACGCGCTGGCCGCCGCGCTGCAAGATGCTGCTGGTGCCGGGCTCGCGCGGGTCGAAGTAGTCGTAGTGGGGCTTGTACTCGGCGCCCGGGCCATAGCGCAGGATCTGCAGGCCCTCGCCGTGGTCCACCGGCCAGTCGAGCAGATGGGCCAGGCGCGCCTCGATGCGCGCAATGCATTCGTTCTCGCCCCGCTCAAAGAACATGCCCTGGCTGGTGCGGTCCACGTTTTCTTCCTCGCCGCCGGTCTTGACCGAGACCGTGAGCGAGCGCGAGAGGCGGGGCCGGGCGGCTTCCACCAGCGCATCGCATTCCTCGGCGCTCAGGAGGTCGGCCAGCACGATGATGTTGGGCTCGCGCACGACCGCCAGCGCCTGCACGGGCCGGTCGCCGCCGTCGAGCAGGGCGCGCTCGCCAGCCCCAGGGGGCCAGGGCACAGGCCGGTCCGCGGTGGAATGGGGCGCATGGCTGCCAGCCGCCGGCTCGCTCACCTGCGCCGGCTGCAGGCCCACCATGCGGCAGGACACTTCATGGGCCCAGCCGGACTCGCGCAGGGCCTGGTACAAGGCCAGCGAATCAAAGCCGGCAGCACGCTGGGACTGCAACCACTTCAGGACACCCGGCGTGGGTTCCTCGGACATGACATCGGACATGTTCAGTTTCCTGGCGCGGCATCATGGCGCCTGGCCCAAGTATGGCGCGCCCTGCGCCCACCAGGGCCGCAGGGCGCGGGCGGATTGTGACCATTCGCAGCCGGGCTCAAGCCTTCGGCTGCGCGCGGCGAAAGACCAAGCGCTCGGGCGCAGAGACCTCGGGCGCGAAGGCATAGCCCTCGCGGTCGAAGGCCTGGAGCTTCTTGACGCTGTCAGCCCGGCTCTCGATGGCGTAGCGCACCATCAGCCCGCGGGCCCGCTTGGCCATGAAGCTGATGATCTTGTACTTGCCGGCCTTGAGTTCCTCAAAAACACAGCTGACCACGGGCACCTGCAGAGCCTTGCGGTCCACGGCCTTGAAATACTCCTCGCTGGCCAGGTTCACCACCACGGGTGTCTTCTGCCCGGCCGCACGCTCGTTGAGGTACTTGGCAATCTCAGCACCCCAGAACTGATACAGGTTCTTGCCCTTGGACGTGGCCAGGGCTGTGCCCATTTCAAGGCGGTAGGGCTGCATCCTGTCCAGGGGGCGGAGCACGCCATACAGGCCGCTCAAGATGCAGACGCGCTCCTGGGCCCATTGCAGCTGCTCAGCGCTCAGGCTGCGGGCGTCCAGGCCCTCGTACACATCGCCATTGAAGGCCAGCACCGCCTGGCGGGAGTTCTTGGCGGTGAAACGGGGGCTCCAGGCCACGTAGCGGGCCACGTTCAGGGCCGCCAGCTTGTCCGACAGGTCCATCAGCTCGGCGATCTGTGGCGGCGACTTCTGGCGAAGCACCTCAATCAGCTCGCTTGAGCGCGGGATGAAGGCCGGCTGGGTGTGGGTCAGCTCCGCCAGGGGCGATTCGTAGTCCAAAGACTTGGCGGGCGAAAGGAGAAAAAGCATTGGTGACAGCGTAGCTGGTCAGTAAACGCGACAATTATGTCGATGATTCCGTCAAGCGCATCCACACATTCGGCCAAGCCAGCCTGTTTTCCCCAAGCCTTCCCCCGTCATCTGTGAGCCTGCTTTTTTCCCCCTTCACCTTCGAGGCCCCGCGCGGGCCGCTGACCCTGGCCAGCCGGCTGGTGGTGGCGCCCATGTGCCAGTACGCCAGCACCGACGGCCTGGCCAACGACTGGCATCTCTCGCACTGGACGCAGCTGCTCAACAGCGGCGCCGCCATGCTCACGCTGGAAGCCACGGCCATCTCGCCCGAGGGCCGCATCAGCCCGCATTGCCTGGGACTGTGGAACGAGGCCACCGCCGCCGCGCTGGGCGAGCACCTGGGGCGGGCACGGCGCCTGGCGCCCCCGGTGGCCGTGTGCATCCAGCTCAGCCACGCCGGCCGCAAGGCCTCGAGTGCCGCGCCCTGGAACGGGGGTGAGCTGATTGCGCCCGAACAAGGCGGCTGGCCGGTGCTGGGCCCCAGCGCCCTGCCCCACTTGCCCAGCGAACCCACCCCCCGGGCCATGAGCCTGGAGGACATTGCCCAGGTTCGGCGCGACTTCATGGCCGCCGCCCAGCGCGCCGATGCCCTGGGCCTGGACGCCATTGAATTGCACGCCGCCCACGGTTACCTGCTGCACCAGTTCCTCTCGCCCCTGGCCAACCAGCGCAGCGACGCCTATGGCGGCTCGTTCGAGAACCGCATCCGTCTGGCCCTGGAGGTGTTTGGCGATGTGCGGCGCCTCTTCGGCGGCACGCTGGGCATGCGCATCTCCGGCACCGACTGGGTCGAGGGCGGCTGGACCGTGGAGGAAACCGTAGAACTGGCGCTGCGCCTGAAACAGCTGGGCGCCCAGTTTGTGCACATCTCCTCAGGCGGCGTGTCGCCGCTGCAAAAGATTCCCCTGGGCCCCGACTACCAGGTGCCCCTGGCCCGGGTGGTGCGCGAACGCTCGGGCCTGCCCACCTTTGCGGTGGGCCTGATCACCCAGCCGGCGCAGGCCGAGGCCGTGCTCGAGCGCGGCGATGCTGATCTGGTGGCCCTGGCCCGGGCCTTTCTCTACCAGCCGCGCTGGGGCTGGCAGGCGGCTGCGGCCCTGGGCGGGCAGGTCAGTGCCCAGGCGCAGTACTGGCGTTGCCTGCCGCGTGAAGCCCAACACATTTTTAGCGATGCCCGCATCGGCATGCGCTGATTTTTTCAACTGAACCCCAAGGAGACAAAGCCATGAAAACCTCTGTGAATCATCTTCGCCGCCACCTCGGTGCGGCCGCCCTGCTCTTGCCCCTGAGCCTGTCGGCCTGGGCACAGAACTTCCCCAGCAAAGCCATCACCCTGGTGGTCCCTAACCCGCCCGGCGGCCTGGTGGACACCTCGGCGCGCTTGGCGGGCGACGCCCTGGCCAAGGTGATGGGCAACTCGGTGGTGATCGAAAACAGGCCCGGCGCCAGCGGCAATCTGGCCTATTCACAGGTGGGACGCCAAGCGGCCAAGGACGGGCACACCCTGCTGGTGTCCTACTCTGGATACCACATCGCCAACCCCATCCTGATGGACAAGATGCCCTGGGACCTCAAGGACCTCACGCCCGTCGGCCTGGTGACCGTGGCCACCAACGTGATTGCCGTGCATCCCTCGGTGCCCGTGAACAACCTGCGCGAATTCATTGCCTGGGGCAAGGCCAACCCGGGCAGACTGAACTATGCCTCGCAGGGCAACGGCTCGGTGGCGCACATTGGCACCGAGATCTTCAAGCAGTACACCGGCGTGGAGATGACCCATGTGCCCTACAAGGGCTCGGGCCAGGCCATTGCCGACGTGCTGGCGGGCCAGGTGCAGGTCTTTATCACCACCCCGCCCTCAGTGATGCAACACGTCAACACCGGCAAGCTCAAGGCCCTGGCCGTGACCGGCAAGACCCGTCACCCCGGCATGCCCAACGTTCCCACGGTGGCCGAGGCTGGCTTGTCGAGCTTTGAGCTGGACGCCTGGGTGGCTCTGTATGCCCCGGCAGGCACGCCCGCGCCCGCGCTGCAAAAACTCAGCGCCGACCTCAAGCGCGCGCTGGAACTGCCTGAAACCCGTCAGCGCGCGGAGACTGCCGGTATCGAGGTGCGCTTCCTGCCCGCAGCCGACATGACGCGCATGCTCGAGCGCGAAACAGCCGAGTGGGCCAAGGCCATCAGGGCCGCCAAGATCACCATGGACTGAGCGCTCTTTGGCCCACGAAAAAGCCCCGCAGTGCGGGGCTTTTTTCTTGCTGTGGGGCGCCCCGCTTCACTGCGGCTGGAAACCGGAGCTCTTGATGATGCGGGTCCACACCTGGGCATAGGCCCGCTCGCGGCGGGCCAGTTGCTCCGAGTTCATGTGACCCACGGACAGGCCCATCTGGGTGAGCTGCTGGCGCACCTCGGGTTGCGAGATCACCTTGGCCAGCGCCGCCGAAAATTGGTCGATGAAAGGCTTGGGCGTGCCCGCCGGCGCGAACACGCCGTAGTAAGGCAGATCCTCAAGACCTGCCAGCCCCAGCTCAGTGAAGGTGGGCACCTCGGGCAAAGCAGCCTGGCGGCTGCCACCGAGCACGCCCAGCACGCGCACCTTGCCGGCGCGGTGGTTCTCGATGAAGTCGGGCACAGAGCCGACGCCAGCAGCGATCTGGTTGCCCAGCATGTCGGCCATCATGGGGGCACTGCCGCGGTAGGGGGCGGCCACCAGGTCCAGAGCGAACTTCTCGCCCATCACTTTGACCAGGAATTCAGGCGTGGAAGCCGGGGCTGGAATGCCCACGGCCCCTTTGCCGCCCTGGGCCTTGACCCAGCTGAGGTACTCGCCAAAGGTCTTGGCCGGGTTGGCCCCCGAGACGGCAAAGGCATTGACGAAGGTGGCAAAGCCGGCCACCGGGGCGAAGTCCTGGGCCGGGTTGAAGCCCGGGTTCTTCACCACCAGCGGCAGGATGCTGATGGTGTGGTCATGCGAGAGGAACAGCAGACTGCCGTCAGCAGGGGCCGCCTTCAGGGCCTGCGCGGCGATCTGGCCGCCCGCGCCGGGTCGGTTTTCCACCACCACCGGCATGCCCAGCTCGTCCTTGAGCTTGTCGCTGAGCAAGCGGGCAATCGCATCGGTGCCACCGCCGGGCGGGAAACCCACCAGGATCTTGATGGACTTGGGCGTCTGAGCGAGCGCGGCACCCAGGCTGCAGGCGGCCAAGAAGGCGCCCAGGCGCAGAGACAGGGTGAACCAGGAACGGCGGGGAAGCTGCATGGCAATACCTCACGAAGGGCTGGAATGACCCCTGGATTGTGGCGCGAGCCGCAGGGGCCCGGGCAAGGCGGTGGTGGACGGGGCGGTCGCTAAAATCACGCTTTTCCCCAGCCCCGCATGAACGGCCTCGCCCTGAGCGCCGTTTTTTGTTTCCCACGCCATGAGCCAAGCCCCTGACCAGACCGCCGTGCAACCCGGCCTGCAATCGCTGTCCAAGTCCTTCGAGCCCGCCGCCCTGGAGGCGCACTGGGGACCGACCTGGGAAGGCAGCGGCCAGTACGCGCCCACGCTGGACGAGGCCAAACCCTCTTTCTGCGTGCAGCTGCCCCCGCCCAATGTGACGGGCACCCTGCACATGGGTCATGCGTTCAACCAGACCATCATGGACGCGCTCACGCGCTACCACCGCATGTCGGGCTTCAACACCCTGTGGGTGCCGGGCACCGACCACGCGGGCATCGCCACGCAAATCGTGGTGGAGCGTCAGCTGCAGGGCCAGGGCCTGTCGCGCCACGACCTGGGCCGCGAGAAGTTCCTGGAGAAGGTGTGGGAGTGGGAAGAGCAGTCGGGCTCGACCATCACGCAGCAAATGCGCCGCATGGGCGACTCGGTGTCCTGGGAACACGAGTACTTCACCATGGACCCGAAGATGTCCAAGGTGGTCACCTCCACCTTCGTGAAGCTCTACGAGCAGGGCCTGATCTACCGCGGCAAGCGCCTGGTCAACTGGGACCCGGTGCTCAAGTCCGCCGTGAGCGACCTGGAGGTCGAAAGCGAGGAGGAAGACGGCTTTCTCTGGCACATCCGCTACCCCCTGGCCGACGGCTCAGGCGCGCTCACCGTAGCGACCACCCGGCCTGAAACCCTGCTGGGCGACGTGGCCGTGATGGTGCATCCTGAAGACGAGCGCTACACCGCGCTCATTGGCAAGACCGTGAAGCTGCCGCTGTGCGATCGCGAGATCCCCGTGATTGCCGACGAGTACGTGGACCGCGCCTTCGGCACCGGCGTGGTGAAAGTCACGCCCGCGCACGATGCCAACGACTACGCCGTGGGCCAGCGCCACCACTTGCCCATGATTGGCGTGCTGGCGCTCGATGCCACCGTCAATGAAAACGCACCCGCCAAGTACCAGGGCATGGACCGCTTTGTCGCCCGCAAGCAGGTGGTGGCCGACCTGGAGGCCCAGGGCCTGCTGGCCGAGGTGAAGAAGCACAAGCTCATGGTGCCGCGCTGCGCCCGCACCGGCCAGGTGGTCGAGCCCATGCTCACCGACCAGTGGTTTGTGGCCATGAACAAGGTCAGCGAGCAGGACCCCACGGGCAAGAGCATCGCGCAAAAGGCCATCGATGCCGTGGCCAGCGGCCAGGTGGAGTTCGTGCCGGAGCAGTGGGTCAACACCTACAACCAGTGGATGGGCAACATCCAGGACTGGTGCATCTCCCGCCAGCTCTGGTGGGGCCACCAGATCCCGGCCTGGTATGACGAGGACGGGCACATCTACGTGGCCGAAACCGAGGCCGCCGCCCAGGCCCAAGCGCCGGGCAAAAAGCTCACGCGCGACCCTGACGTGCTGGACACCTGGTACTCCTCGGCCCTGGTGCCGTTTTCCTCGCTGGGCTGGCCCGCAAAGACCAAAGAGCTCGACCTGTTCCTGCCCTCTTCCGTGCTGGTCACAGGCTACGACATCATCTTCTTCTGGGTCGCCCGGATGATCATGATGACCACGCACTTCACCGGGCAGGTGCCCTTCCGCCATGTGTACATCCACGGCCTCGTGAAAGACGCGCAGGGCAAGAAGATGAGCAAGTCCGAGGGCAATGTGCTGGACCCGGTGGACCTGATCGACGGCATTGAGCTTGCCCCCCTGCTGGACAAGCGCTCGCAGGGCCTGCGCAAGCCCGAGACCGCACCGCAGGTGCGCAAGAACACCGAAAAAGAATTCCCTGCGGGCATTCCCGGCTATGGCGCCGATGCCCTGCGCTTTACCTTTGCGTCGCTCGCCAGCCTGGGCCGCAGCATCAACTTCGACAGCAAGCGCTGCGAGGGCTACCGCAACTTTTGCAACAAGCTCTGGAACGCCACGCGCTTTGTGCTGATGAACTGCGAAGGCCAGGACTGCGGCCTGAAGGAACACACCAAAGAGCAGTGCCAGCCCGGCGGGCCGGCCCATGGCTACATGCATTTCTCCCAGGCCGACCGCTGGATCGCCTCCAGGCTGCAGCGCGTGGAAGCCGAGGTGGCCAAGGGCTTTGCCGACTTCCGCCTGGACAACGTGGCCGGCGCCGTTTACCAGTTCGTGTGGGACGAGTTCTGCGACTGGTACCTGGAAATTGCCAAGGTGCAAATTCAAACGGGCGACGAGGCCCAGCAGCGCGGCACGCGCCGCACCCTCATCCGCACGCTGGAGGCCATCCTGCGCCTGGCGCATCCGCTGATCCCCTTCATCACTGAAGAACTCTGGCAGAAGGTCGCCCCGGTGGCCGGTCTGGGCGGCCGCTTCATTGGCCAGGCCCGCTACCCGACCGCGCAGCCGCAGAAGATCGACGAGGCCGCCGAGGTCCATGTGGCCAAGCTCAAGAAGCTGGTGGACGCCTGCCGCAACCTGCGCGGCGAAATGAATGTCTCGCCGGCCACCCGACTGCCCATGTACGTGGTGGGCGACAGCGCTTTCTTCTCCACCGTGGCACCGGTGGTCAAGGCCCTGGCCAAGCTCAGCGAGGTGCGTCTGTTTGACGACGAGGCCGCCTGGGCCCAGGCCGCGCAGGCCGCCCCCGTGGCCGTGGTGGGCGAGGCCCGCCTGTGCCTCTTCGTGGAGGTGGACGTGGGCGCCGAGAAGGCGCGGCTGGCCAAGGAAGTGGCGCGGCTGGAGGGCGAAATGGCCAAGGCCCAGGGCAAGCTGGGCAATGAGGCCTTCGTGGCCAAGGCCCCGCCAGCGGTGCTCGAGCAAGAGCGCAAACGCCTGGCAGACTTCTCCTCCACCCTGGCCAAGGTGCGCGATCAGCTGACGCGCCTGGGCTGAGCCCCACGTCGGCCGCCGCCGCGTTGTGCCCGGCGGTGGCTCGGCCGGAACCGGAGTGTCATCCACCTGTGTTAGCTTGAGGGCCTGCGCTTCTTTCCCGATTCTTCCGACCTCTTAGAGCCACCATGAACTCACCCGTCAAGATCGCCGTCTTCCCTGTTGCTGGCCTGGGCACCCGCTTCCTGCCGGCCACCAAAGCCCAGCCCAAGGAAATGCTGCCGGTGGTGGACAAGCCGCTGATCCAGTACGCCGTGGAAGAGGCCTATGCCGCGGGCATCCGGCACATGGTGTTCATCACCGGCCGCAGCAAGCGCGCCATCGAGGACCACTTCGACACCGCCTATGAACTCGAGAGCGAGCTCGAAGCGGCCGGTAAGCACAGCCTGTTGGAGCTGCTGCGTTCGGTGAAGATGGACGACATGCACTTTTCCTACGTGCGCCAGAACCGCATGCTGGGCCTGGGCCATGCCGTGCTGTGCGCCGAGCACGTGGTCTCGAACAAGCCCTTTGCCGTGCTGCTGGCCGACGACCTGATGGTGGGCAAGCCCTCCGTGCTGGCACAAATGACCGAGCAATTCGCGCATCTGGGCCGCTCGGTGGTGGCGGTGCAGGAAGTGCCCCCCGAGCACACGCGCCGCTACGGCATCGTGGCCGGGCGGCAGATCCAGCCGGGTCTCCTGCAGATGGAGCGCATCGTCGAAAAACCAGCCCCTGAAGTGGCGCCCTCCCACATGGGCGTGGCGGGCCGCTATGTGCTCACGCCATCCATCTTCCGCCACCTGCGCCAGCTCACGGGCGGGGTGGGCGGGGAGATCCAGTTGACCGACGGTATTGCGGCCCTGATCAAAGAAGAAGCGGTCTACGCCTACCAGTACGAGGGCAAGCGCTACGACTGCGGCAGCAAGGAAGGTTTTCTGGAAGCCACGGTGGAGCTGGCCTTGGCACACCCGGAAGTGGGTGCCCATTTCAGGCAGTACCTGCAACAGCTGCAACTCACCAACGCCCAGCCGGGCGCGGCTCTGCGCAGCGTCGCCTGAGGCCAGGGGGCGCCCATTAGCGGCGCTTGAGCACGTGGATGAACTCGTCCCCGGCGGTTTGCTGCTCCACCAGCTCGTTGCCGGTTTGTCGGGCAAAGGCCTGGAAATCGCGGGTAGAACCCGGGTCGGTGCACACCACCTTGAGCAGGTGGCCGCTGCTCATCTCGGCCAGGGCCTTCTTGGCTTTCAAGATGGGCAGGGGGCAATTGAGCCCCCGGGTGTCGAGTTCTTTGTCGATCTGCATCATGTGTCTCGGCTCTGTGCTTCACGCTCTTCCCAGGTCATGAAGCGGGGTTCGATGTGTTGTGTGCGCAGCCAGTCGGCCAGGGCATAGCCCGTGCCGGCTGGCCAGCAAATGAGGTCTTGCGGCGCGTACAGCTGGTATTCGGCCAGTTCGGGGGACAGGCGCACCTGACCCTGAGCTTCCGCATGGTAGGCGATGATGACCTGGTTCATGCGCTGGAAGTCGTAGACACCCACGAGCTTGAGGGATGTCACGGTGAGGCTGGTTTCTTCCAGGATCTCACGCGCTATGCCCTCTTCCGGGGTTTCGCCGGCCTCCATGAAGCCGGTGATCAGGGCAAAGCGCCGGCCGGTCCAGGCGGCGTTGCGCGCCAGCAGGATCTGTCCGCCCACCTGCACGATGCCGGCGAGCACCGGCGTGGGGTTGTTCCAATGGGTGTAGGCGCAGGCCGTGCAGCGCAGGCGCGATTTGTCACCGCCATCTTCGGCCTGGGTCTGCCAGGCCAAGGGGCTGGCGCACTGGGGGCAAAAACGAAATTCAGCCATGGATGCGCTCAGGCTGGGAACACGCCGGTGGACAGGTAGCGGTCGCCCCGGTCGCAGACGATGAAAACGATCACGGCGTTGCGCTCCCGCTTGGCAATCTCCTGGGCCACCCAGCAGGCGCCGGCGGCCGAGATGCCGGCAAAGATACCCTCTTCGCGCGCCATGCGCCGGCACATGTCCTCGGCGTCCTGCTGGCTGACGTAGACCAGTTCATCGACGCCGCTGGGGTCGTAAATCTTGGGCAGGTACTCCTGAGGCCACTTGCGAATACCCGGGATGCGCGAGCCCTCGCTGGGCTGGGCCCCAATGATGCGGATGGCCGGGTTCTTTTCCTTGAGGTAGCGCGAGACCCCGGTGATGGTGCCGGTGGTGCCCATGGCGCTGACGAAGTGCGTGACGCGGCCTTCGGTGTCCTGCCAGATCTCGGGGCCGGTGGTCTCGTAGTGAATGCGCGGGTTGTCGGCGTTGGCGAACTGATCGAGCACCACGCCACGGCCTTCCTTTTCCATTTGCTCGGCCAGGTCACGGGCATGCTCCATGCCGCCCGACTTGGGCGTGAGGATGAGCTCGGCACCGAAGGCCTTCATGGTCTGCGCGCGCTCGATGGACAGGTCCTCCGGCATGATGAGCACCATGCGGTAGCCCTTGATGGCTGCCGCCATGGCCAACGCAATGCCGGTGTTGCCGGAGGTGGCCTCGATGAGGGTGTCCCCCGGCTTGATCTGGCCCCGCTCCTCGGCGCGACGGATCATGGAGACCGCCGGGCGGTCTTTGACGGAGCCGGCCGGGTTGTTGCCCTCGAGCTTGCCCAGCACCACATTGCCGCGCGCTGCGTTGTCTTTTGCGCCTATGCGCTGCAGCGCCACCAGCGGCGTCTTGCCGATGACATCCTCGATCGTCTGAAATTTCATAGCCCGCACTGTGCCATAATTTTGAGCTTTTCCCAGACCTGCCCGGGTGGTGAAATTGGTAGACGCAGGGGACTCAAAATCCCCCGCCGCAAGGCGTGCCGGTTCGATTCCGGCCCCGGGCACCACACGGTCCAAACGACCGATTGCAGGGCACTTTGCACAAGCGCCCTGCACCCCTGGCCCACCACGGCCAGCGTTTTGAACTCCCTGGCTTTTTCTTGACACCCTCGCGGGCTCGGCCGCGCCACAGGCGCATGCCACGGCGCATGTGCGGATTGGGGGGTCTGTAATGCCTTTATGTTTAAAAAATCCAAAAGCATTTCATATACGTAACAAATAAAGATGGCTGGCTATGCCGCAGCCTGATAGACGCATTCTCATTTCCTATGGCCTGAGGTTTGCCCTCGTGGCCATCGCGGCCCTCGCGGCCCTGATTCGCCTGGCATTGACGCCCTGGGTCGGGCACGACATGCCCTTCGTCGTCTTCATCTTTCCCTTGAACGGCATTGCCCTTGGGGCCGAGATCCTGGAGCGGCAGTCGGGGGGAAATTCCAAGCATGTTGACCTGGCCCGGATGATCCTGCGCCAAACGGGGCTCATGCAAAAACTCATCGACGACATGCTCGACATCGCCCGCATCGAGCAGGGCTAGGTCAACCTGGTCTACGCCAAAGTACAACTGCAGGAAGTGATCGACACCTGCATCGAACAGCGGCTCGGCGCCATGCAGAAAAACGGTCAGACGCTGAATCTGAACCAGCCACCGGCGCCGGTGGTGGTGTGGGGCGATCTATCCAGGCTGGTTCAGGTGCTGACCAAGCTGCTGACCAACGCCAGCAAGTACAGCGGGCCCCAGAGCCAGATCGAGCTGCGGTTGAGTCAGGGCTCCGAGGTGGAACTGGAGGTCAGAGACAAGGGCCGCGGCATCCCGGCCCTGGCCAGGGCGCTGCCTTCACCCTGCGACTGCCCCTGCAAGGCGATCCACGGGCCGGATCCATTCAGGCTTGAACCTGCAAAGTCGGAAAAAGGCATCGGCCGCATCGTCCGACTTGCGCAATCAGGCATTGCGCTGCATGCTCGAGCCAGCGGCCAGCGGCGCAACAATGACCTGGCACGCTCAATGACTGCAAGGACCCGCCATGCCCTACGCCCTGCTCCGCCACATACAGCACCTTCTTGGGGTGTTCATTACCTGCCTGATGTGCACCACGGGAGCCGCGCATGCGCAAGGCGCAGCGCCCAGCGCAGACCCCGATGCGCTGAGCCGCGCCAGCGCGTCCGTGGTGGGGGTCCGTGTGACCGCCACCGAGGGCGCTCGCTCGATTGCCACGCTGGGCCAGGAGCGCGCCGGCTCGGGCGTGGTGATCGGCCCCGACGGCCTGGTGCTGACCATCGGCTACCTGATCCTGGAGGCCCAGGACATCCGCATCATCACGCAGGACCACAAGACCCTGCCGGCCGTGAGCGTGGCCTACGACCTGGCCACGGGCTTTGGCCTGATCAAGCCCATCCTGCCCTGGCGCGACGCCCCCGTGGTACCCCTGGGCAGCGAGTCCAGCCTGAAGGCCGGTGAGGCCCTCATGGCCGCCGTGGGCAGCACCACCGAAGGCGGCGATGCCAATGTGAGCCTCACGCAGCTGGTGAGCAAGCGCGCCTTCTCGGGCACCTGGGAATACCACGTGGACCAGGCCCTGTTCACCAGCCCACCCGTGATGGCCGGACGCGGCAACCACAGCGGTGCGGGTCTGTTCAACCAGCGCGGCGAGCTGGTGGGCATCGGCTCGCTCTTGGTGATGGATGCGGCCGGCGGCAACCGGCGCCTGCCGGGCAATATGTTCGTGCCGGTCGACCTGCTCAAGCCCATCCTGAGCGAACTCAGGCAAACGGGCAGCAGCCACTTGAGCCGTCGGCCCTGGCTGGGCCTGAACTCAGCGGCGCAGGACGGACGCATCCAGATCCTGCGGGTCAACGAAGACAGCCCGGCTGAAGAAGCCGGCCTCAAGCGCGGCGATGTGGTGCTGGCGGTGGATGGCGACCAGGTCGCCTCGCTCGAGGCGTTCTACAAAAAAGTCTGGGCGCGTGAGACACCCGAGACGCCCGTGCGCTTGACGGTGCTGCAGGGCGCCGAGCTCAAGACCGTGACCGTGCGGCCCCGCAACCGGCTGCTGAGCTTGCGCAAGCCCGCGGGCATCTGAGCGCTGGTCTTCAGCGCAGGCCCTCGGCCACCGTGGGGTAACGCAGCCGCAGGCGCAACTCGCGCTTGAGCCGCTGGTTGTCCAGGCGCCGCGACTCCCCCATGAAGCTCAGCAGCATCAGCGGCAACTGCTGCGTGGCCACATCGCGCGCCAGGCGCGGCGGACGAGGCAGGCCATAGAGATCGGCGGCCGCATCAAAGTAGTCGCCCATCTTGAGTTCGGTGTCGTCGCTGGCATGCGTGATGCGCTGGGGCTGGCCCCGCCAGAGCGCGGCAACGCAGGCGCGGGCCAGGTCGTCGGCATGCACATGGTTGGTGTACACATCGTCCTCGGGCCGCAGCACCGGTGTGCCCTTGAGCAGGCGTGTGCGGGGGGTACCGCCTTCGCGGTCTGGTGCGTAGATGCCCGGAATGCGCAGGATGTGCACCACCGTGCCGCTGCTGCGGCCCAGAAAGCGCAGTTGTTGCTCGGCGTCCACCCGCCGCTGGGCCCGCGGCGTGGCCGGGCGGGGGGCGCGGGTTTCATCGATGCGCTCGCCCTGGCAATCGCCGTACACGCCGCTGGTCGAGCCGTACACCAGGGCCTGCGCTGGCGAGCGGCGGGCCAGCGCCTGGCGCAGGGCACGGGTGCGCGGGTCGAGCCGCCAGTCGGCCAGGCCCTCGCTGGGCGGCGGTGCCAAGTGCAGCACGCGCGTGCCCAGGCCCGCCAAGCGGCGCAGGGTGGCGGCCTGGTCCAGGTTGCCCACCAGCGGGGTCAAGCCTTGCGCACGCAAGGCCTGAACGCGTTCGGGTGAAGAGGTGAGCGCCAAGACCCGCACGCGCGGTGGCAGGGCCGCAGCCACGCGCAGACCCACGTCGCCACAGCCCACGATGAGCACGCGCTGGCGGCGAAAGCGCGAGGGCAAGGCGCCGGGGCGCGCAGCCTGCAGGTTGGGATGCGGGCTGGGCGCGGGGCGGGAGAAAGGCCTTGGGATTGAGGGCAAAATCGTTGTTTGGCCAGAACGGCTTGCGCAGCTGGCTCGGTGGTCTGATAAAAACATCTCGAGGATACCAATATGAGCTTCCACGTGAAGGTCGAGCCCAGTGGGCGCACATTCACCGCCAATGAGGGCGAAACCCTGCTGGCCGCCGCCATCCGCCAGGGCATCGGCCTGCCCTACGGCTGCAAGGACGGCGCCTGCGGCTCCTGCAAATGCAAAAAGCTCGAAGGCAGCGTGTCGCATGGCGCCCACCAGTCCAAGGCCCTGAGCGCTGAGGAAGAGGAAAACGGCTATGTGCTCACCTGCTGCGGCGTGGCGCAGAGTGATGTGGTGCTCGAATCACGCCAGGTCACGGACGAAGGGGCTTTTCCCATTCGCAAGATGCCCGCCCGCGTGAGCAGCCTGCAAAAGGTCTCGCACGATGTCATGCTCATGACCCTGCAACTGCCCGCCAACGAGGTGTTCAAGTACCACGCCGGCCAGTACGTCGAATTCCTGCTGCGTGATGGCAGCCGCCGCAGCTACTCCATGGCCAATGCGCCGCACACCCAAGCCGACAAGCCCGGGCTGGAGCTGCACCTGCGGCACATGCCGGGCGGCAAGTTCACCGACCAGGTGTTCAGCACCCTCAAAGAAAAGGACATCCTGCGCATTGAAGGGCCTTACGGGAGCTTCTTCCTGCGAGAAGAAAGCGCCAAGCCCCTGGTGCTGCTGGCCTCAGGCACGGGCTTTGCACCCATCAAGGCGCTCATCGAGCACATGCAGGTCAAGAACATCCGCCGTCCGGCCGTGCTGTACTGGGGCGGCCGTCGCCCGGCCGACCTCTACATGAGCGACTGGATCCAGGCCCAATGTGCCGAGATGCCCCAGCTGCGCTACGTGCCCGTGGTCTCGAACGCGCTGCCGGAAGACCAGTGGACCGGCCGCACAGGCTTTGTGCACCAGGCGGTGCTCGAGGACCTGCCCGACCTCTCGGGCCATCAGGTCTACGCCTGCGGCGCGCCCATCGTGGTGGAGTCGGCCCGCAGCGACTACTCGGCCAAGGCGGGGCTGCCGGCCGATGAATTCTTCGCCGACTCCTTCACCACCGAGGCCGACAAGGCCAAGGCCTGAAGCCCGTCGCATGCGCATGGGCCACCACAGCCTCTCACGCCGCCACTGGCTGGCACTGGCCGCCGCACTGCCCCTGTCGGCGGGCACGGCACGGGCCCAGGTCAGGCCGCTGCGCCTGATCGTGCCCTACGCGCCGGGCGGACCGATTGACGTGACCGCGCGTCTGCTGGCCGAACGCGTGCAGGCGAGCCTCGGGCCGGTGATCGTGGACAACCGGCCGGGCGGTGGCGGCAACATCGGTGCCGATGCGATTGCCAAGGCCGCGCCCGATGGGCTGACCATCGGCATCGCGGCGGTGGCCACGCATGCCATCAACCCCTGGCTCTACAGCCGCATGCCCTATCAGGCGGCCACCGACTTCGCGCCCATCACGCAGATGCTGCGCGTGCCCAATGTGCTGGTGATGAACACCGAGGTGGCCGAGCGCCTGAAGATCGGCACGTTGGCTGATCTGATCCGCCACGCCAAGGCCCACCCCGGGCGCCTGAACTACGGCAGCGGCGGCAATGGCAGCGCCGGGCACCTGGCCGGTGAGATGTTCAAGAAGGCCGCCGGCATCTTCGCGGTGCACATTCCTCACCACGGCGGCAACCCGGCGCAACTGGCGCTGCTGGCCGCTCAGGTGGACTTCAACTTCGACAACCTGGCCACGGCCTCGGCCAACATCCGGGCCGGCAAGCTCAAGGCCCTGGCCGTGACCACGGCGCAGCGCAGCAGCCTCATGCCCGAGGTGCCAGCGGTGGCAGAGACGCTCAAAGGGTTCGAAGTGGACACCTGGTGGGGCCTGGTGGGTCCGGCGCAGCTGCCCCGCGAGACAGTGCAGCGCCTGCATCAGGCCTTTGCGGGAGCCCTTCAGCAGCCCGAAGTGAAAAGCCGCTTCGCCCAGCTCATGGCCGAGCCCGTGGGCAACACGCCCGAGCAGTTTGGCGATTTCATGAAGAAGGAACTGGCCAAGTACGAAAAGCTCGTGCAGGCCTCGGGCGCGAAGGTGGATTGAAGGGCTGAGCGATCCCCGCCTCACTCACCCAGATAGGCCGCCCGCACGCGGGGATCGACCAACAGGTCCCGAGCCGGACCATCCATGGTCAGCAGGCCGGACTCCATCACATAGCCCCGGTCGGCCAGCCCCAGAGCGCGGCTGGCGTTCTGCTCGACCAAGAGCACCGTCACGCCCTGGGCGTGCACGTCTTTGACGACCTCGAAGATCTTGTCGACCATGATGGGCGACAAGCCCATGGACGGCTCGTCGAGCAGCAGCACGCGGGGGCGGCTCATCAGGGCACGGCCCATGGCCAGCATCTGCTGCTCACCACCGGACATGGTGCCGGCCAGCTGGTCACGCCGCTCCTTCAGGCGCGGGAACAGCGCGAACATGCGGTCCATGTCCTCGACCATGGCCGCCTTGTCCGAGCGAAGGTAGGCGCCCATCAACAGGTTTTCGGTGATGGTCATGCGCGTGAACACGCCGCGGCCCTCGGGCACCATGGCCAGGCCGTCCTTGACGAGGTCCCAGGCGCCGCGGCCGCGGATGCTGCGGCCCAGGTAAGCGATCTCGCCGTCCACCAGGGGGAGCGAACCGGTGATGGCCTTCATGGTGGTGGTCTTGCCTGCGCCGTTGGAGCCGATCAGCGTGACCAGCTCGCCCTCGCGCACCTCCAGGTCCAGGCCCTTGACGGCCTGGATGCCGCCGTAGGCCACTTTCAGGCCCTGTACCTTCAAGAGGGTCTCTGCCATCTCAATGGCCTCCCGTGCCCAGATAGGCCTCAATGACTTTGGCGTCCTTCTGCACCTGCGCAGGCGGCCCTTCAGCGATCTGCTTGCCGTAGTCCAGCACCGTGACGCGATCGCACAGGCCCATGACCAGCTTGACGTCGTGCTCAATGAGCAAGATGGTGCGCTGGTCGCGCCGGATGCGGTCAATCAGTTCGCGCAGCTGCACTTTTTCGGTGGCGTTCATGCCGGCGGCCGGCTCGTCGAGTGCGATCAGCTGCGGGTCGGTGGCCAGCGCCCGAGCAATTTCCAGACGACGCTGGTCGCCATAGCTCAGCGTGCGGGCCTTGTAGTCGGCATAGCGGGCAATGCCCACGTACTCGAGCAACTCGCGCGCGCGCTCGGCAATGGCCTGCTCCTCGGCCTGAAATCCACGCGTGCGGAAGATGGCGCCCAACAGGCCAGACTGCGTGCGCACATGGCGGCCCACCATCACATTTTCCAGCGCGCTCATGTCGGCGAACAGGCGAATGTTCTGGAAAGTGCGGGCGATGCCGGCCTTGGCCACCTCATGCACCGCCGTGGGCGTGTAGGGCTGACCGGCCAGCACGAAGCGCCCGCTGTCGGGCGTGTACAGACCCGTGAGCACATTAAAAAAAGTGGTCTTGCCCGCGCCGTTGGGCCCGATCAGGCCGTAGACCTGGCCGCGTTCGATGCGGATGCCCACATCGGAGAGCGCTTGCAGGCCGCCGAAACGCTTGGAGACGCCGCTGACATCGAGGATGGTGTCCATCATGTCAGCCCTCCTTGCGGGGTGTGGCCAGGCTCTGGCCGTGCTCGGGCGCGGGCCACAGGCCGCGCGGTCGCATGAGCATGATGACGATCATGGCCAGCGCAATCAGCAGCTGCCGCAGGATGGCGGCATCGAGGCGGCCATCGGTCATGGCCTGGAGCGGCCCAGCGACATGGCGCAACACCTCGGGCAAGGCCGCCAGCAACAGCGCGCCCAGGATCACGCCGGGCAGGTGGCCGATGCCGCCAAGCACCACCATGGCCACGATCATCACCGACTCCATGAGGCTGAAGGACTCGGGCGAGACAAAGCCCTGGAAGGCCGCAAACATGGCGCCCGAGACACCGCCAAAGGTGGCGCCCATGCCAAAGGCCAGCAGCTTCAAGTTGCGGGTGTTCAGGCCCATGGCCTTGGCCGCGATTTCGTCCTCACGGATGGCCATCCAGGCGCGGCCAATGCGCGAGCGCTCCAAGCGGTGGCAGATCACCACCGACACCACCACCAGCGCGAGGAACAGGTAGTAGTACAGGCTCACCGAGGCAATCTCGAAGCCAAACACCTCCAGCGTACGGTTCATCTTCACGCCGAAAAAGGTGATGCCGTCGATCTGGCTGATGCCCTTGGGGCCATTGGTCAGGTTGATGGGCCGGTCCAGGTTGTTCAGGAAGACGCGGATGATCTCGCCAAAGCCCAGGGTCACGATGGCCAGGTAGTCGCCGCGCAGCTTGAGCGTGGGCGCGCCCAGCAACATGCCAAACACGGCCGCCAGCAGGGCCGACAGCGGGATCACCGCCCAGATGGGCAGGTGCAGGCCGTCTGGGAAGGTGGCGGCAATCCAGGGGAAGGCCTCGGCCAGGTGGGGCGACGCCAGCAACGCAAACAGATAACCGCCCACGGCAAAAAAGGCCACATAGCCCAGGTCCAGCAGGCCCGCGTAGCCCACCACGATGTTCAGGCCCAGGGCCAGCAGCACATAGAGCAGCGCCATGTCGACAATGCGCACCCAGGCATTGCCGAAGGGCTGTAGCAGCAGCGGCAGCACCAGGAGCGCGATCGCTGCAATCAGGAAAGTCAGAAGCCTTTTTTGTTGCATGCCAGGGTCTCCTTCAGGCCCGGTCGGCCACGCGCTCGCCCAGGAGGCCCGAGGGCCGGAGCGTCAGCACCACGATGAGCACCATGAAGGCAAAGATGTCCACGTAGTGGCTGCCCAAAAAGCCCCCCGTCAGGGGGCCGATGTAGCCGGCACCGATGGACTCGATCAGGCCCAGCAGAAGGCCACCAAGCACGGCACCGCCGAGGTTGCCGATGCCGCCGAACACCGCTGCCGTGAAGGCCTTGAGGCCCGGCAGAAAGCCCATGGTGTGCTGCACCGTGCCGTAGTTGGAGGCGTACATCACGCCAGCAATCGCCGCCAGCACCGCACCGATGATGAAGGTGGCCGAGATCACGGTGTCGGGCCGCACCCCCATGAGGGCGGCCACGCGCGGGTTCTCGGCGGTGGCGCGCATGGCGCGGCCCAGGCGGGTGTGATTGACGATGTACATCAAGGTGGCCAGGGCCACGGCCGTGACGGCCAAGATGCAGATCTGCGTGACGGTGATAACGGCCTCGCCCAAGAAGATGGGCTCGGAGGGCAGCAGCGTGGGGAAGGACTTGTAGTTGGGCTTCCAGATCATCATGGCCAAGGTCTGCAGCAGGATGGACATGCCGATGGCCGTGATCAGCGGTGCCAGCTTGGGCGAGTTGCGCAGCGGGCGGTAAGCAATTTTCTCGATGGCGAAATTGAGTGCGCCGCAGACCACGCAGGCAATCAGCAGCGAGAGTAGCAAGATCATCCAGCCGGGCGTGCCGGGCAGAGCCTCTTGCATCCAGACGATGATGGTCCAGCTGGTCAGAGCCCCCACCATGAGCACCTCGCCATGCGCGAAGTTGATCAGGTTGATGATGCCGTAGACCATGGTGTAGCCCAGGGCGATGAGGGCGTACATGCTGCCCAGGACCAGGCCGTTGATGATCTGCTGCAGCAAGACATCCATGGGGCAGGAACTCCAAAAGGGTGAGGGGTTGCCGCCCGGGTGAACCGAACGCAGCTGTGGATTTTAGTCAGAAGGCATTCATGCGCAGCCGGCGCAAAGCCCGTCCCAGGACAGGGTTGCTCAAGCAGCCTGCGTCAGGCCCGAGCTCAATCAGAAGGCGGGCGCGCCTGCTCGTCGAGCTGGCGCAAAAAGGCCATCTTCTCGGCAATCTTCGCCTCCAGGCCGCGGCCGGTCGGCTGGTACCAGCCAGGCTCAGGCAAGCCCTCGGGCAGGTAGCTTTCTCCGGCGGCGTAGGCATGGGGTTCGTCATGCGCATAGCGGTAGGCGTGGCCGTGGCCGAGCTCCTTCATCAGCCGGGTGGGGGCGTTGCGCAGATGCACGGGCACCTCGCGCGACTTGTCCTTTTGCACAAAGGCCCGGGCGGCGTTGTAGGCGTTGTAGGCGGCGTTGCTCTTGGGCGCCAGCGCCAGGTACACCACGGCCTCGGCAATGGCCAGTTCGCCCTCGGGTGAACCCAGGCGCTCGAAGGTGGCGGCTGCGTCGTTGGCGATCTGCAGGGCGCGGGGGTCGGCCAGGCCGATGTCTTCCCAGGCCATGCGCACCACCCGCCGCATCAGGTAGCGCGCATCGGCGCCGCCATCGAGCATGCGACAGAGCCAGTAGAGCGCCGCATCCGGATGCGAGCCGCGCACCGATTTGTGCAGGGCCGAGATCTGGTCGTAAAAATGATCGCCGCCTTTGTCGAAGCGCCGGGCCCCGGGGCTCAGAGCCTGCTCCAGAAAGGCGGCATCAACCTGCGTGCGGCCAGCGGCCCGGGCGGCGGTGGCCGTCTGCTCCAGCAGGTTCAGGAGGCGTCGGGCATCGCCATCGGCCAGGCCCACCAAGGCATGGGCCGCACCCTCCTCGATCTGCAGGCCCGGCAGGTGCCGCTCTTGCGCGCGCTGCACCAGCTGCCGCAGTTCCTCGTCCTGCAGCGACTGCAGCACATAGACCTGCGCACGCGAGAGCAGTGCGGAGTTGACCTCGAAAGACGGGTTTTCCGTGGTGGCGCCAATCAACACCACCAGGCCGGATTCCACATAGGGCAGCAGGCCGTCCTGCTGGCTCTTGTTGAAGCGGTGGATCTCGTCCACAAACAAGATGGTGCGCGCACCTTGCGCCAGGTGCTGCTGGGCCTGCTCCATGGCAGCGCGGATGTCCTTGACACCGGAGAACACAGCTGAGAGGGCGATGAACTCGTAACCGAAGGCCTTTGCCGTCAGGCGCGCGAGTGTGGTTTTGCCCACGCCGGGCGGGCCCCACAGGATCATGGAATGGGGCGTGCAGGATTCAAAGGCCAGCCGCAGCGGCTTGCCGGGGCCAATCAGGTGGGTCTGGCCGATCACCTCCTCCAGGGTGGTGGGTCTCAAGGCCTCGGCCAGCGGCGGCGTGGGCGAGGGGGTGAACAGATCGGCCATGCGGCGCCCTCGGCCCCTTCAGGGACGGATCACGTCGGCGCCCGCCGGAGGCTTGAACTGAAAGCTGCCGGCTGGCAGCGCCGGGTTGGCCTCGAACTGGCTGAAGGCCATCACCGAGCGCTGGCCGAAGCTGTCGAGGATGTCCAGGCTTACCAGCTCGGGCCCTTGCGCCGTGGCGCGCAG
Organism: Comamonadaceae bacterium; assembly: GCA_027486255.1. Lineage (GTDB taxonomy): Bacteria > Pseudomonadota > Gammaproteobacteria > Burkholderiales > Burkholderiaceae_C > Polaromonas. Next base: position 11,084 of record JAIXPL010000048.1, on the reverse strand, counting down.
GCCCACCTTGATGCTTTGCAGCTGGCCCTCGCGGCTGCGGGGGGTGGCCAACACCCACTGAAGGCCCGCCGACTCGGGCTGGGCGCTCAGGCTGAAATCGGTCTGCAGGCTGCGCAAGTCGGTGGCGGCGGCGATCACGGCCGCAGGCGTGCCCTGCAGCACCTGGCTGAGCTTGCGGGCTGTCACCTGGTTGAGGTCCATGTCGTGCAGCCACAGAGTCTGCCCGTCGGCCACCAGCAGCTGCGGGAAGGGCCGGGTGTAGTTGAAGCGAAAGCGGTTGGGCCGGGCGAACTCGAAGCTGCCGCTGGAGACCTTGGGTCGCACCGGCTGGCCCTCGCGCGGCGGCGAAGTCACCGTCTGGGTGAACTGCGCCCGGCCGGTGTGCACGCTGCGGATGAAGTCGCCCAGCAATTGCAGCCCGTCCTGGGCCTGCACGGCTGGAGCCGCCAGGGCGGCGAGCCCCACAAGGGCCAGGCGCCGGGTCATAGATGTCATGGAGTTGGGCCGGAAGATTGGGGGCAGGAGGCGGCTCATTCTGCGCGCGCCGGCACCAGGATGTCGCGCTGGCCCGCCCCCGACATGGGGCTGACCAGCCCGGCATTTTCCATGTCCTCAAGCAGGCGGGCAGCGCGGTTGTAGCCGATCTTGAGGTGGCGCTGCACCAGCGAGATGGAGGCCTTGCGGTGCTTGAGCACCACCTCCACCGCCTGGTCGTACATGGGGTCTTTCTCGCCGCCGCCGTCCCCGGCCAGATCGCCCGGGCCGCCTTCACCGTCGACCACGCCGCCTTCGAGCACGCCCTCGATGTAATTGGCCTCACCCTGGGCCTTGAGGAAGGCCACCACGCGGTGCACCTCCTCGTCGCTGACAAAGGCGCCGTGCACACGGATGGGCAGGCCCGTGCCGCTGGGCAGGTAGAGCATGTCGCCCATGCCCAGCAGGGCTTCGGCGCCCATCTGGTCGAGGATGGTGCGGCTGTCGATCTTGCTGGACACCTGGAAAGACAGGCGCGTGGGAATGTTGGCCTTGATGAGGCCGGTGATCACGTCCACGCTGGGGCGCTGGGTGGCCAGAATCAGGTGGATGCCGGCCGCACGCGCTTTTTGCGCCAGGCGGGCAATGAGTTCTTCGATCTTCTTGCCCACCACCATCATCAGGTCGGCGAGCTCGTCAATCACCACCACGATGAAGGGCAGGCGCTCCAGCGGCTCGGGCTCGTCCGGCGTGAGGCTAAAGGGGTTGTAGATGAACTCGCCGCGCGCGCGCGCCTCGTCGATCTTGGCGTTGTAGCCCGCCAGGTTGCGCACGCCCAGCTTGCTCATGAGCTTGTAGCGGCGCTCCATCTCGGCCACGCACCAGTTCAGGCCGTGTGCGGCCTGCTTCATGTCGGTGACCACGGGCGCCAGCAGGTGAGGGATGCCCTCGTAGACGCTCATCTCCAGCATCTTCGGGTCGATCAGAAGCAGGCGCACGTCCTTGGCATCGGCCTTGTACAAGAGGCTCAGGATCATGGCGTTGATGCCCACCGACTTGCCCGAGCCGGTGGTGCCGGCCACCAAGCAGTGCGGCATCTTGGCGAGGTCGGCCACCACGGCGCTGCCGCTGATGTCTTTGCCCAGGCCCATGGTGAGCATGGACTTGGCTTCGTTGTAGGTCTGCGAACCCAGGATTTCCGAGAGGCGAATGGATTGCCGTTTGGCGTTGGGCAATTCGAGGGCCATGTAGTTCTTGCCCGGGATGGTCTCGATCACGCGGATGGACACCAGGCTCAAAGCGCGGGCCAGGTCCTTGGCCAGGTTGACCACCTGCGAGCCCTTCACGCCGGTGGCCGGCTCGATCTCGTAGCGCGTGATCACCGGGCCGGGGGCGGCGGCCACCACGCGCACCTCCACGCCAAAATCCTTGAGCTTTTTCTCGATCAGGCGCGAGGTCATCTCCAGGGTCTCGGGTGCCACGCCTTCCTGGCGGGCGGGCGCGCCGTCGAGCAGGTCGACCTGGGGCAGGTTGGAGTCCGGCAGTTCCATGAACAAGGGCTTCTGGCGTTCTTTGACCACGCGCTCGCTCTGGGGAATCTCAATGGGCGGCGGCTCGATGAGCACGGGAATGGGGTGGTGCTCCTCGATCTCCACGCGCTCTTCCAGCAGCACCTCTTCGCGTTCGCGCGCAGCGGCACGGCCGACCTCCAGGTCGATGGCCCGCTCGCGCTTTTCACGGCGCGAGGCAATCAGGCCGTCGATCCAACCGCCCAGCTGCTGCGCAGTCTGGGCCCAAGAGAACCCAAACACCAGGGACACGCTCACCACGGCCAGGGCAATGCAAACCAGGCCGGAGCCGGCAAAGCCCAGCCACTTCATGCCAGCCGGCCCGGCCAACACGCCCAGCACGCCGCCGGCATGCCCGGGCAGGCTGGGCTCGAAACGGTACAAGCGCGTCCATTCGAGGGCTGTGCTGGCCAACAACAACACGGCCAGGCCCGCCCATAAACGCAGGCGCGCCAGGGCTGAAGAAGCCCGAGGCGCCTCGCCCTCCAGCCAGCGCTTGAGCGAGCGCACCCAAAGGCAAGCGCAGAGCAGCCACAGCCACCAGACGGAGTAACCCAACAGGAAGTAGCTGCCATCTGCCCACCAGGCACCCAGGCGGCCGCCGAGGTTGCGCACGGCAGGCACGGCACCGGCTAGGCTCTGCCCCGTGGTAGACCAGGCAGCATCGGCCTGGTTGTAGCTCAGCAAGGCAAGGGCCCAGAACAGCAGGGCCACGGCGCCCAGCACCAGGCTCAGTTCATGGGCAAAGCGGTTGAGACCGGCCGGCGCATCTGCGGGGGCGGTGCCCGAGTTCAGGGTGTCGAGTGAATAGGTCATGGGGCAGCCCGGAAGCTTACCGCAGATGAGTCCCCTCGCCGGCCCCGTCGGGCCAGGCCCGCCCCGGCAGCCAACAGGGCAGTTCAAGCGTTCATACAATGACCCTGCAGCCCAAATTGCCCGCCGCGCCCCGAGCCCGGCGGTCCGCAGGCGCCGCCCTCACCTCTTACCGCACACTTTTTCAGATGAAACACTCCAAGGTCCTGATCCTGGGCTCCGGCCCGGCCGGCTACACCGCAGCGGTCTACGCCGCCCGCGCCAACCTGCAACCCGTGCTGGTCACCGGCATCGCTCAGGGTGGTCAGCTCATGACCACCACCGATGTGGACAACTGGCCCGCCGACCCCGAAGGCGTGCAAGGCCCCGAACTGATGCAACGCTTCCTGGCGCACGCCGAGCGCTTCAACACCGAGATCGTGTTTGACCACATCAACAAGGTCGACTTCAGCCAACGCCCCTTCACCCTGACCGGCGACAGCAGCACCTATACGTGCGATGCGCTGATCCTGGCCACTGGCGCCTCGGCCAAGTACCTGGGACTGCCTTCTGAGAGCGCCTTCATGGGCCGGGGCGTGTCAGGCTGCGCCACCTGCGACGGCTTTTTCTACCGTGACCAGGACGTGTGCGTGGTCGGGGGCGGCAACACCGCCGTGGAGGAAGCCCTGTACCTGTCCAACATCGCCCGCAAGGTGTTCCTGATCCACCGCCGTGACAAATTCAAGGCCGAGGCCATCCTGATCGACAAGCTGATGGACAAGGTGGCTGCCGGCAAGATTGAGCTCAAAACCCACCACACCCTGGACGAGGTGCTGGGCGACGCCTCCGGCGTGACCGGCGTGCGCATCAAAAGCACCCAGGGCGAGGCTACGGAGGACCTCCCGCTCTCGGGCTGCTTCATTGCCATCGGCCACCAGCCCAACACCGAGATCTTCCAGGGCCAGCTGGACATGAAGGACGGCTACATCGTCACGCGCAGCGGCCTCAACGGCTTTGCCACCATGACCAGCGTGCCCGGGGTGTTTGCTGCCGGCGACGTGCAGGACCATGTGTACCGCCAGGCCATCACCAGCGCCGGCACCGGCTGCATGGCGGCCCTGGACGCCCAGCGCTTCCTGGAGCAGCAGGCCGGCTGAAGCCTCTGCCGGGGCTGTCCGCGCCAGCGGGCTGGAATCGGGTAGAATCTTTGGTTTGCTCGGCGTGGGGCCTTGAAACCCCGGGCCATGCAAAAGACCTTTGACCGCCGGTGAGCCGGAGCCGCCCCCAGTTCTCCATCTGGGGCAGGCGGCACAGCACAGGACATCGGCGAGGTGCGGCCTTCGGGCTGCCAACTTTTTTTACTGGAGTGTCCTCATGGCACGCGTCTGTCAAGTCACGGGCAAAAAGCCCATGGTGGGAAACAACGTTTCCCACGCCAACAACAAAACCAAGCGCCGGTTCATGCCGAACCTGCAATACCGTCGTTTCTGGGTCGAGAGCGAGAACCGCTGGGTGCGCCTGCGCATCACCAATGCCGGTCTGCGTCTGATCGACAAGAACGGCATTGACTCCGTCCTGGCCGACCTCCGCGCCCGCGGCGAAATCTAAGGAGCAGCACCATGGCAAAAGGCGCACGCGAAAAAATCAAGCTCGAGTCCACCGCCGGCACGGGCCACTTCTACACGACCACCAAGAACAAAAAGACCACGCCTGAAAAGATGCTGATCTTGAAGTTCGACCCCAAGGCGCGCAAGCACGTCGAATACAAGGAAGTGAAGCTGAAGTAATTCAGGTCTTCCCTTGAAAAAACCCGCCCTCGCAAGACGGCGGGTTTTTTCTTGCCGAGCTGTTTTTGATGGCCAGAATCCACTCCACCCGGATGCACGCACACGGGCCATGAAAAAAGCCACCCCGAGGGGTGGCTTTTGTGAACGACCGCAGCGCGCTGATCAGGTACGAGCAGCCTTGAGCTTGAGTGCGAACTGCTGCAGCGCCGCGATGCCACTGGCTTCAGCGCGCTGGCACCAGGCCTGCAGGTCGGCAGTGAGCTGCTCGCGCGAGGAGGAGGTGCTCATCCAGAGCTGGCGCAGTTCCTCGCGCATGGTGACCATCTTGTCGAGCACCGGGTGCTCGGCGCGGGCCTGGGCGATCTGAGGGCGGGCCACGGCAGGCACCTTCTCCTCGTCACGGTGCAGCCAGCGGCTGGCCACGCGCATTACCGAGACATCCGCCTGGCGGGCCTTGAGTGCGGCCAGTTCGGCCTTGGCCGTGCGGCGCATTTCGCGCGCATAACCGGCCATCACCTCGTAGCGGTGAGCGATGACGGCTTCCAGGGTTTTTTCATCGGCCACGGGTTGCACACTGCCCAGCTGCAGCTTGGGCGGCACCTTCTTGACGCTGGCCAGGCCCAGGCTCTTGAGGATGGAGATGTACATCCAGCCGATGTCGAACTCATAGGGCTTGATCGACAGCTTGGCCGAGGTCGGGTAGGTGTGGTGGTTGTTGTGCAGCTCTTCGCCGGCAATGATGATGCCCCAGGGCGAGAGGTTGGTGCTCGCGTCGGTCGCCTCGAAATTGCGGTAGCCCCAGTAGTGGCCGGCCCCATTGATGATGCCGGCCGCCATGATGGGCGTCCAAGCCATCTGCACGGCCCAGACCACGAGGCCAGCCGCACCGAAGAGGGCCAGGTTGATGATCATCATCAGGCCCACGCCCTGCCAGGAATAGCGGGTGTAGAGGTTGCGCTCGATCCAGTCGTCGGGCGTGCCATGGCCGAAGCGGGCCATGGTTTCTTTGTTCTTAGACTCGGCGCGGTAGAGCTCGGCGCCCTGGGTCAGCACGGTCTTGATGCCGTGGATGTGCGGGCTGTGCGGGTCGTCGGCCTGCTCGCACTTGGCGTGGTGCTTGCGGTGCACGGCCGCCCACTCCTTGGTCACCTGGCCGGTGGTCAGCCAGAGCCAGAAACGGAAAAAGTGCGAAGCGATGGGGTGCAGGTCCAGAGCGCGGTGCGCCTGATGACGGTGCAGGAAGATGGTCACGCTGGCCATGGTGACGTGGGTCAGGGCCAGGGTGAATAAAACCATTTGCCACCAGGCGAGGTCCCAAAGGCCGTGGGCGAGCCACTCCAGGGCGGCGTCAAAGAAAATCATCAATCAGTCCTTCAAGCTCCGGCGCAACACAGGCGTGCCGCATCCCAAAACTCCTGAGATTGTAGGCGGGGGGACTCAAAAGACCAAGCCAAAATCAGCCGGCGATCGACTTTTACCGCCAGAAACGGCTTATCTGGCCGCCATCTGTCGCCAAAATTGGTATTTTTAAACCCGAAAGGCTCAGGTCCGCTCCCACACTGCCGCAAAGAAACCGTCGGTGGCATGGCGATGGGGCCAGAGGCGCAGGTACTCCCCCGAGCACAGCTGCTGGGCATCGCTCAGGCCCAGCTGGCCCAACAAAGCAGGGGCGGACAAAGGCTTGAAATCCCGCTGCGCCTGGCTGAAGGCCTGGGCCACGGCCTCGTTTTCGGCTTGCAGGATGCTGCAGGTGGCATACACCAGGCGCCCGCCGGGCTTGAGCAGCCGGGCAGCGCTTTGCAGGATGGCGGTTTGCTTGGCCGCCATTTCCTCGATGGCCTGAGGATTCTGCCGCCACTTCAGGTCAGGGTTGCGGCGCAGCGTGCCCAGGCCCGAACAGGGGGCATCGACCAGCACCCGGTCGAGCTTGCCGGCCAGGCGCTTGATGCGCTCGTCGCGCTCATGGGCAATCGCCACCGGATGCACATTCGACAGGCCACTGCGCGCCAGGCGGGGCTTGAGCGCCTCCAGCCGGTGGGCCGACACGTCGAAGGCGTACAGCCGCCCGGTGTTGCGCATGGTCGCGCCGATGGCCAGGGTCTTGCCGCCGGCGCCGGCACAAAAATCCACCACCATCTCGCCCCGCTTGGCGTCCAGCAACCAGGCCAGCAGCTGGGAGCCTTCGTCCTGCACCTCGATGGCGCCCTGAACAAACAGGTCCAGCTTGGTCAGCGGCGGCTTGTCGGCCAGGCGCAGGCCCCAGGGGGAATACGGCGTGGGTTCGGACTTGATGCCCAGCTTGGCCAGCTGCTGCTGCACCTCAGCACGCTTGGCCTTGACGGTGTTGACGCGCAGGTCCAGGCCCGCCAGCTCGTTCAGGCTGTGGGTCAGGGCGTCGAATTCGGCGCCAAGCTGCGACTTCAGGGGCTCGACCAGCCACTGCGGCAGGTTGTGCCGGTGCAGGTCCATCAGCTCGCTGGGTTTGACCTGGTCGCAGCGTTGCAGCCACTCTTTTTCGGGCGCCGTGAGGGCGCTGTAGAGGAAATCGCGGTCGGCAGCAAAGCCCAGGATGGCCAGGCGGCGCTCCAAGGGCCCACTGCCGTGCTGCGCCAGGTAATTGAACAAGGTCTTCTTGCGAAGCACGGCATACGCGGTTTCAGCCACCGTGGCGCGCTCGCGCGGGCCCAGGCGGTGTTCGCGCAGAAAACGGGAGACCACGGCGTCGGCCGGGTGGTCAAAACGGAGAACCAGCTTCAGCAACTCGGCTGCGCTGTCCAGGAGGGCCTTAGGATGCATGCCCCATTGTCCCATCCGGCTGCCCGCCGCTTTCCCCATGTCAGACCACGACCTACCAACCCTCCTTGAAACCCCGCCCGGCCTGTACCTGCACTACAAGGGTCTGGCCTATCAGGTGCTGGGCACGGTGCGCCACAGCGAGAGCCTGGAGCCCATGACGCTGTACCGCGCGCTCTATGGCCAGCGGGGCCTGTGGGTGCGGCCGGCGGCCATGTTCCTGGAAGAGGTGGAGATCGATGGCGTGAGGCAGCCGCGTTTCAAATGGCAGGGGCCGGCCGAGCCTCCTCTTTCTTGACTGGCCTCGGCCTGCCTCGGCTGGCGCGTGAGACTGGCGCGGCGGCACTCTGCTCCGCGAATGTCCCCCGGGCCGGCTTTGCGAGCGTCACCTCTGGCCAGGACGCTGGCGTGGGCTGCCCGGCGCAGCGAAATAAAGGCGGAGGGCCGCAGGCCCGGGGGACATTCGCGGAGCCGGGTAGCCCGCGTCAGCGTCCACGCGCAGGCGGTGGACAGTCTGCGAACTGCGCCTGCCGGGTGACCCAAGACGAACCAACCCTCCCCGATAATGGCTGGTTATGTCTGAAGAAATCGCCAGCCAGGTCCAGCGCCGCCGCACCTTTGCCATCATTTCCCACCCCGACGCCGGCAAAACGACGCTGACGGAAAAGCTGCTGCTGTTCTCGGGTGCCATCCAAATCGCCGGCAGCGTCAAGGCCCGCAAGGCCGCGCGCCACGCCACCTCGGACTGGATGGAGATTGAAAAGCAGCGCGGTATCTCGGTGGCCTCCTCGGCCATGCAGATGGAGTACCGCGACTGCGTCATCAACCTGCTGGACACCCCCGGCCACCAGGACTTCTCCGAAGACACCTACCGCGTGCTCACGGCTGTGGATGCGGCGCTCATGGTCATTGACGCGGCCAACGGTGTTGAGCCCCAGACACGGCGCCTCTTGCAGGTGTGCCGGGCCCGCAACACGCCCATCCTGACCTTCGTCAACAAGATGGACCGTGAGGTGCAGGACCCCATGGCCGTGATGGACGAGATCGAGCGCGAGCTCGGCATGACCGTGGTGCCCTTCACCTGGCCCGTGGGCATGGGCAAGCTCTTCCACGGCGTGTTTGACCGCCGCACGGACCGCATGCGCGTCTTCAGCCCCGGCGAAGACAAGGCTGGCGGCGACGATGAAATCCTGGACGGTCTGGACAACCCGGTGGCCGTGGAACGCTTCGGCGCCGAATACACCCAGGCGCAAGGAGAGATCGAGCTGGTGGCGGCGGCCACGCCCGAGTTCGACCGAGAGGCCTTTCTCACTGGACGTCAAACGCCCATGTTCTTTGGCTCGGCCATCAACAACTTCGGTGTGCAGGAGGTGCTCGACGCATTGGTCGACCTCGCCCCCGCCCCCGCCGAGCGCCCCTCGATGCAGCGCGTGGTGCAGCCGGAGGAAAAGAAATTTTCCGGCGTGGTGTTCAAGATCCAGGCCAATATGGATCCCGCCCACCGCGACCGCATCGCCTTCCTGCGAGTGGCCTCGGGCGAGTTTCAGCGCGGCATGCGCCTGAAGGTGGTCAGGAGCGGCAAGGAGCTGCGCCCCAACACCGTGGTGAGCTTCATGAGCCAGCGCCGCGAGCTGCTCGACACCGCCTTTGCCGGCGACATCATCGGTATTCCGAACCACGGCGTGCTGCAGTTGGGCGACACGCTTACTGAAGGCGAGATGCTGCAGTTCACGGGCCTGCCCTTCTTTGCGCCCGAGATGTTCCGCGCCGTGGAAGTGGCCGACCCGCTGCGCACCAAGCAGTTGCGCGCGGGCCTGACCCAACTGGGCGAAGAAGGCGCGATCCAGGTGTTCCGCCCGATCGCTGGCTCGGTCTTGCTGCTGGGTGCGGTGGGACAGCTGCAGTTCGAGGTGGTGGCGCACCGGCTGGAGCATGAATACGGTGTCAAGGCACGCATCACGGCCAGCCACTTCAACCTGGCGCGCTGGGTCACCTCTGACGAGCCGAACGAGTTGAAAAAGTTCATGGATGCCAACCAGCACCGCGTCGCGCTCGATGCGGTGGACGCCCCCACCCTGCTGGTGGACCACAGCGCCACGCTGCGCGCCGTCGAGCAGCAGTGGCCCAAGATCAAGTTCCACGCCCTGCGCGAGCACGCGGGTCTGGTGTTTCAGTCCAAGATGTAAAGCGCGCGTTCAGCGTCCGCCTGATGGAGCCGAGTCCCCTCGGCGATGGGGCGTGAGACCGGTGTCCGTGCAAAGGCACCCGTCGCCCGGAGAGCCGGGCTGCTACGCGGGGAGCGAGGCCAACAGATCGTGGATCGCCGTCGGGTAGAGCTTGTGCTCTTGCAGGAGCACACGCGCAGACAGCGTCTGCTCGGTGTCATCGGGCAGCACCGGCACCACCGCCTGCGCCAGGATGGGTCCGTGGTCCAGCTCGGCGGTGACCAGGTGCACCGTGGCGCCTGCCACCACGCAGCCCGCCTCGATGGCACGGCGATGGGTATGCAAGCCGGTAAAAGCCGGCAGCAAAGAGGGGTGGATGTTCACCAAGCGCCCCTCATAGTGGCGCACGAAGCCCGGCGTGAGAATGCGCATGAAACCCGCCAGCACCACCAGCGCCGGCGCATGGCGGTCGATGCGCTGCATCAGCTCGGTATCGAAGGCCTCGCGCGTGGCAAAGGCCTGGTGGTCCAGCACCTCGGTGGCCACGCCCGCCGCCTGAGCATGCGCAAGGCCAGACGCATCGGGCCGGTTGCTGAGCACCGCTGCCACACGTGCGCCCAGCCGCGGCCCCCACTGCTGCTGCGCGGCCGCCTCAATGACGGCCTGCATGTTGCTGCCGGCGCCTGAGATCAAGATGACAATATTTTTCGAAGGCAGGGGCGCGGCGACAACGGACATGACTCAAGTGTAGAGGCCGACCCCATCACAGCCGCGACAGGACCAAGTCCTGGGGCATGCTAAAAATCCACCCGGCAACCTGCCATGCCGGCCACCAGGAGACAGCGCACGATGGACCTCGCCTTCACCCCCCAGGAGCAGCAGTTCCGGGAAGACATCCGCCAATGGGTGCGGCAGCACCTGCCCACCGACATCGCGCACAAAGTGCACCAGGGCCTCAAGCTCTCGCGCGAGGACATGCAGCGCTGGGCGAAGATTCTGGGCGCCAAGGGCTGGCTGGGTCATGCCTGGCCGAAAGAATTCGGCGGGCCAGGCTGGAATGCGGTGCAGCGCCACCTTTTCGAAGAGGAATGTGCCCTGGCCGGCGCACCCCGCGTCGTGCCCTTTGGGCCGGTGATGGTGGCGCCCGTCATCATGGCCTTCGGCAGCCGGGCGCAACAGGAGCGCTTCCTGCCGGGCATCGCCAGCGGCCAGGTGTGGTGGAGCCAGGGCTACAGCGAGCCTGGCTCAGGCTCTGACCTGGCCTCGCTCAAATGCCGTGCCGAGCGGCAGGGTGACAAGTACATCGTCAACGGCCAGAAGACCTGGACCACCCTGGGCCAGTACGGCGAGTGGATCTTCTGCCTGGTACGCACCAGCAGCGAGGGCAAGCCCCAGACCGGCATCTCCTTCCTGCTGATCGACATGAGTTCGCCCGGTGTCACGGTGCGGCCCATCCGCTTGCTCGACGGCGAGTGCGAGGTCAACGAGGTGTGGTTCGACAACGT
>JAIXPL010000011.1 GCA_027486255.1 Comamonadaceae bacterium | reverse complement strand
GTGGACAACGACGTGTTCGCCATCTTCGGCCCCGTCTACTCGGGCTCCATCATGGTGTCCATGGCCGAGTCGCGCCGCGGTGAGGTGCCCAACTTCACCGGTGGTGAGGCTGCCGCCGTCACGCAGCAAGGCAACCCCTACGTGTTCCGCACTGCCTTCGGCCAGAGCATCTCCTTCCCCAAGCTGGCCACCTTCATCCGCAGCAAGGCCAAGACCGTGGCCGTGATCTACGTGAACAACGACTTCGGCAAAGGCGGCCGTGACACGCTGACCAAGTTGCTCGAGGGCAGTGGCACCCGCATCGTGGCCGACATCTCCACCGACGCCGGCCAGGTCGATTTCTCGGCCGCCGTGCTGCGTGCCAAGCAGACCGATGCCGACGCCATCTTCGTCTACACCAACGAGGAAGAGTCAGCACGCGCCCTGCGCGAGCTGCGCAAGCAAGGCGTTCGCAAGCTGATCATTGGCGAGACCACGCTGACGGGCCAAAAGGTCATCGAGCTGGCTGGCGAGGCTGCCAACGGCGCCCAGGCACACGTGGGCTTGACCATCGACGCCCCCCAGATCAGGGCCTTCGGCGCCAAGTACAAGGCCGAATACAAATCGGACTCCGACCACAACGGCATCAAAGGCTACACGGGTGTGTACGTGCTCAAGGCCGCCATCGAGAAAGCCGGCCGGCTGGACCGAAAGGCCACTGCTGCAGCGCTGCGCAACAGCTGCTTCAGCGCCAAGCAGCATCCCGGCATCCTGATGGACGTCTGCTTCGACGACAAGGGCGACCTTGACCGCGAGAGCTTCCTGGTGGAAGTCAAGAACGGCCGGGCCGAGGTTATCGCCACGCTGCCCCCAGCTGGCCTGGTCAAGCGTTAATCCGCCGCAACGGCGTGAAGGCGGACCCGCGAGGGTCCGCCTTTTTTGAACCTGGGCATGCGGTGCATGCCCTCGCTGGGATGCTCGCATGACCGATTTCCTCCAACTCTTTTTCAGTGGCATGGCCACGGGCAGCATCTACGCCCTGGTGGCCCTGGGCTTTACCTTGTTGTGGCAGGCCTCGGGCACCATCAACTTCGCACAAGGCGAGTTCGTGATGCTGCCGGCCTTCATGATGGTGGTGATGCTCCATTCGGGCGTGCCGCTGTCGATCGCCTTCCCAGTCAGCGTGTCGCTGTCGGTGCTGGTGTTGGGCTGGATGTTCAAGCGGGGCGTGGTCGACCCGCTGTTCAAGTTCGGCATGATGCCCATCGTGGTGGCCACCATTGGGCTGTCGATCGCGCTGCGCAATGGCGTGCGCGCCGGCTACAGTGCCGAGCCCCAGCCTTTCCCGCAGGTATTTCCCGACAAGATCTACGATATCGCTGGCGTCACCGTCTCAGGCAGTGATATCGGAACATTCGTACTGGCTCTGGCGCTCGTAGTGGCTGTGCAGAGCTTCCTCAGCCGCACCGTCACCGGTCGGGCCATGCAGGCCGTGGCTCAGAACACCGAAAGCGCCTCGGTGCTGGGCATCAAGGTGCCGCGCATGATCTTCTACACCTTCGCCATCAACGCAGCGCTGGCTGCGGCCGCGGCCCTGCTGGTGACACCCACGTACCTGGCCAAGTTCGATATGGGCGAAGGCCTGGGCACCAAGGCCTTCTTTGCGGCCATCATCGGCGGTTTCAACAACTCGCGCGGCGCGCTGCTCGGTGGCCTGATCGTGGGCGTGAGCGAGAACCTGGCGGCGGCCTATATTTCATCGGCCTACAAGGACGCGGTGGCGCTGGTGCTGTTCATGGTCGTGATCCTCTTCAAGCCGCAGGGCCTGCTGGGCAAAAAAGTGGAGCGCAAGGTATGAAAAAGCTCCATGCTCTTCTGGCGCTGCTGCTGCTGGCCGCACTCATCGTGGTGCCCGGCTTTCTCAAGAACTACGGCATCCATATCTTCACCACCTGGCTGGTGTTCATCATTGCCACCATGGGCCTGAACCTGACGGTGGGCTATGCGGGCCAAAAATCGCTGGGCCATGCGGCCTTCTTCGGCATCGGCGCCTACACCGTGGCCATCATGCTCAAGGCGGGCCTGAGCTTTTGGTTGGCGCTGCCCACCGGTGCGCTCATCTGCTTCATGGTCGGCCTGGCGGTGGGCTTTCCGGCCCTGCGCGTGCAGACCATCTACCTGGCCTTTGCCACGCTGGGCTTCAACACCGCGATGTGGCTGGTGATGCGCAACGAGGAGTGGCTGACCGGCGGCACCTTTGGCATCAACAACATTGCCCGCCCCTCCTTGGGCGGCATCAGCTTTGACGGCAACCTCGCCTACTACCGCCTGGTCCTGGCTTTTACGGTGGTGCTGGCGCTGCTGCTGTGGCTGCTGCTGCGCTCGCCCTGGGGCAAGGCCTTCACGGCGCTGCGCGACAACCCGATCCGTGCGGAGAGCCTGGGCGTGGACACCCGCGGCTACACGCTGCTGAGCTTTGCCATCGGCGCGGCCTACGCCGGCATCGCAGGCGGCCTGTATGCCTCGCAGGTGCAGTTCATCGACCCGGCGCCGTTCACCGTGGGCGCCTCCATCATGATGTACCTGATGGTGGTGGTCGGCGGGCCGGGTTACTTCTTCGGGCCGGTGCTGGGCTCGGCGGTGGGCGTGGTGCTGCCTGAATGGCTGCGCTTTGCGCAGGCCTGGTACCTCTTCGTGTTTGGCAGCGCCGTGGTGCTGCTGATGATCTGGCTGCCCGACGGCCTGCTCTCCATCCCCGACCGCCTGAAGGCGCGCCGAACCTCGCGCGAGGCCTCCGCCGCACGTGCAGCGGCTGCACAAGGAGCTCAGACATGAGCGCGCATTCTCCCCAAGCGAACACCAGCGCGCCGCTGCTCAAGGTCAGCCAGATCCGCAAGGCCTACGGCGCTATTCAGGCCGTCGCTGGCGTCTCCTTCGAGGTGTACCCCGGCGAGATCTTTGGCGTGATCGGCCCCAACGGCTCAGGCAAGACCACCCTCTTCAACAGCATGCTGGGGCAGATCACCCCGGACAGCGGCAGCATCGAGCTCAAGGGCCAGGACGTCACCCGTCTGGGCCCGCTGGCGCTGAGCCGACGGGGCGTGGGACGCACTTTCCAGACCCTGCAGGTCTTCGGCAAGATGAGCGTTCGTGACAACCTCATCGTGGCCGCCCAGGAGCACCAGGGCAGCATGTTCAGCCGCATGTTTGCGCCCAGCGATTCGGGCTTGAGTGCCAAGGCCGATGCCCTGATCGACCAGTTCCACATTCGCCACGTGGCCGACAAGAAGGCCGGCGAGCTCAGCTACGGCCAGCAAAAACTGGTGGACATCGCCATGGCCTTCATGAGCGAGCCCGACCTGGTGCTGCTCGACGAGCCCTGCGCCGGCGTGAACCCCTCTTTGGTGGGCGGTATCAGTCGGCTGCTCAAGGAACTGAACCAAAGCCGAGGAGGCAGCTTCGTGGTGATCGAGCACAACATGGAGTTTGTGATGGACCTGTGCCACCGCATCATGGTCATGGTCGAGGGCGAGGTGCTGGCCATCGGCACGCCCGCTGAGATCCGCAGCAACAAGCGCGTTCTCGACGCCTATCTGGGGAACTGAAATGAATGCCAGCGTTCCTTGCATTGAATTTGAGAACGTGGTTGCGGGCTACCGCGACTTCATGATCCTCAACAAGCTGTCCTTCCAAGTCCGGACGGGTTCCATCACCTTGTTGATCGGCCCCAATGGCGCCGGCAAGTCCACGGTGCTCAAGACCCTGTTCGGCCTGCTCAAGCCCCAGCAGGGCCGAGTCAGGCTCCATGGCCAAGACATCAGCGGCGCCAGCCAGAAGGACCTGCTGGCCCAGGGCATTGCCTTCGTGCCCCAGGGCCGCAACCTGTTCGGCCAGCTCTCGGTCTTCGAGAACCTGGAGCTCGGCGGCATCACGCTGGGCATGAAGACCACGCACGAGCGCATCCCCGAGGTGCTGGCGCTCTTTCCCCGCGTGAAGGAGCGCATCCACTCGCGCGCAGCCTCGCTGTCGGGCGGCGAACAAAAACAGCTCGAGATCGGGCGCGCCCTGCTGCTGCGGCCCAAGGTGCTGCTGATCGACGAGCCGTCCATCGGCTTGTCGCCTATCGTGGTGAAAGACGTCTTCAAGCTGCTGCGAGGTCTCGCCGATCAAGGCACCACGGTGCTGATGGTCGAGCAGAACGTCAAGAGCGCCCTGGCCTACTCCGACGACGCCATCGCGCTCGAATCGGGCCGCCTGGTGCTGCACCGCCCAGCCTCCGAAATCCTGGCCGACCCCGGCATGGAGCGCCTCTTCCTGGGTGGCGCCCACACCAGCGGGGCTGCCACCTCGCCCGCCTGAGGACGCCGGTGCTGGGGGCATGAAAAAGCCACCCGAAGGTGGCTTGTGCGTTTGACCGCTTGAGAGCTCAGAATTTAAAACCGATGCCGGCCGTGAAGCCTTTTGCAGTGAATTGGTCTTTTTTGCCGTAATGCATGTAGTCCAGGTTGACCGACATCGTTTTGGAAAGGGCGTAACTGAGGCCGGCACCGTAAGAGAAACCGCTTGCAGAACGCGGCTCTATGTCTGTCACTCCGATCGGCTTGGCTTTGACATCCATGAAACCCAGGCGTGCAAAGGCCTCAAGACCTTCGGCCAACTCCATTTTGGGCTTCAGGTAAACACCCCACATGCGGTCCACCTTGACTTTGGTGTTGGCAACATCTGGATCGTTACTCTTCAGCGTTGCGTTTCCCAGGCTCATCCCCAGCATGAGTTCGGCAGACAGGTTTGAATTGATGTCATACCCAAGGATTCCTCGCAGGCCGTTGGGCGAAGCCTTCAAGCTTTGACCCTCGAAGGAATCCTTGAGATTGACGGTGGTGTAACCGAGTTCACCATACATCTGAGCATGGGCGGTACACAGGCCGAGGGTGAAGAGGGAAGCGATGGCAAGTTTTTTCATGGGGTGCATGAGCAGTTGTTGAACCAAAGCTCATGCTAGGCAGCCCATGCACCTGCGTTTTTTAAGTCAGGTGAAACGTCGCAAAAATCCCGCCACACCGGTGCGGTGTGGCGCAGCCCCTCAGCTGTTCAGCAGCTCCCACACCCGCGCCGGTGTGAGCGGCATCTGCAGGCGGGTGCACAGCTCTTTCCGGCCGGCGCGCGCCAGGGCGTCAGCCACGGCGTTGACCACGGCGGGCGTGGCGCCGATGGTGCCCAGCTCGCCCACGCCCTTGACGCCCAGCGGGTTGTTCGTGGAGGGCACCCGCTGGTCCATGTCGGTGAGGAACACCAGCGTGTCGTCGGCACGCGGTGCGGCGTAGTCCATCAGGCTGCCGGTGAGCAGCTGGCCGGTGGCCGGGTCGTAGACCACCGCCTCACAGAGGGCCTGGCCCATGCCCTGCACGGCACCGCCGTCGAGCTGGCCGCGCACGATGGTGGGATTGACCACGCGGCCCACGTCGTTCATGGAGGCATAAGCCACCACCTCCACCACGCCAGTCTGTGGGTCGAGCTCGACCTCGCACGCATGACAGCCGTTGGGCCAGCTCGGGCCGTCGGCGGCGCTGGTCGAATCCATGAAGATGCGTTGCTCGGGCTGTTTGGCCGCCAGCTCAAACAGGCCCAGAGACAGGTCGGTGCCCGCCACCGAGAAGCGGCCTGCTTCGTAAACGATGTCGGCCTCCGAGGCCTCGAATTCCTGGGCAGCGAGCGCCTTACCGTGGGCGATGGTGCGGTCGGCGCCCACCTTCATGGCCGAGCCGCCAGTGAACAGCGAGCGTGAGCCAGCGGTGCCAAAACCGTCGCCCCGGTCGGTGTCGCCCAGAATGACGCGCACCTTGTCCAGCGGCACGCCGAAGGCATCGACCACCAGCTGCGCCAGCGTGGTGGCGATGCCCTGCCCCATGGGCATGACGGCGGAGAACACCTCGATCACGCCATCGGCCTGCACCGAGAGCGTGACTCGCTCTTCCATGACGTTGCCGCCCGTCCACTCCAGAAAGGTGGCAAGGCCTTGGCCGCGCCATTTGCCGCGAGCGGCCGACTCTGCAGCGCGCTGGTCAAAGCCCGTCCAGTCGGCCAGTTTCAAGCCCTGTTCCATGATGGACTCGAAGGCACCCACGTCATAGGTCTGGCCCATGGCGTTGCGGTAGGGAAACTGGGCTGGCGCGATCATGTTGCGGCGGCGCAGCTCGGTGCGGTCCAGGCCAGTCTGCCGTGCGGCCTCGTCCATCAGGCGCTCGATGTTGTAGATGGCCTCGGGCCGGCCGGCACCGCGATAAGCACCGGTGGGCGCGCAATTGGTCATGACCGCCTTGAAATGGAAGTCGATGGTCTGGATGTCGTACACGCCGGTCTGCACCCAGGGGCCAATCAGCAGCTGAATGGCCGTGCCGGTGCCGGTGGGGTAGGCGCCCACGTTGGCTGCCGAATGCACGCGCAAGGCCAGCACCTTGCCGGAGGCATCCAGGGCCAGCGACGCCTCGGTCTGCACATCGCGGCCGTGCGTGGTGGCCAGAAACTCCTCGCTGCGCTCGGCCACCCATTTCACGCTGGCCTTGAGCTGCTGGGCACAGTAGGCCGTGGCAATGTCTTCGGGGTAGGCGCCGGTCTTCATGCCGAAGCCGCCACCCACATCACCCACCACCACGCGCACGCTCTTGCGCTCCAGGCCCAGCAGGTCGGCGATGCTGTTGCGCGCGCCCGAGGGCATTTGCGAGCTCATGCGCACCACCAGGCGCTGGTCGCGCTCAACCCAGGAGGCCAGCACCGAGCGCGGCTCCAGGGTAAGGGCCGCCAGGCGCTGGTGCGTCAGGTCCAGGCGCACCACGTGCGCTGCCCGGGCAAACGCGGCCTCGGCCTCGTCGGCCTTGCCGTAGCGGGTCTCGGCCACCACGTTGTCGGGTGCCTGCTCGCACAGCACGGCCTGCCCGGCCAGCGCCTCGGGCAGCGTGACCACGGCGGGCAGCTCTTCGTAATCAACCATCACGGCTTCGGCCGCGTCCTTGGCCTGCTCGCGCGTGGCCGCCACCACGGCCGCCACCGGCTCGCCGACGAAGCGCACACGCTCATGGGCCAGCGCCCGACGGGCGGCAGCCACCAGGGGCGAGCCGTCGGCGCGTTTGAAGTTGGCTGCCCCGGGCAGGGGCTTGACGCCGGCGGCCGCGAGTTCCGCGCCGGTGACCACCAGCTGCACACCCGGCATGGCGCGTGCGGCGCTGGTGTCCGCCGAGACGATGCGCGCATGGGCATACGGCGAGCGCACGAACACCAGGTGAAGTGCAGCGCCCGTGGCCTCGGGCAGGGCCGCGTCCAGGTCGTCGGCATAGCAGCCTTCGCCCCGCAGCAGGGCATCGTCCTCCATGCGGGACACCGACTGGCCGCTGCCAAAGCGCTGAACTTCCTGGGAGGGGGTGGAGGTGGACATGTCTCTGTGGTCTTCTTGGGGTGAAAAAAAAGGGGTAAGGCCAATGGCCGCAGCAAGGCTTAACTTTAAATCCTGGCGCGCTTCTTCCGCTGGGCGGCCAGCGCCTCTTTTTTGGCCTGGCGTTCGGCGTCGCGGGCCTGGCCAGCGGCCAGCCAGGCGGCAAACTCCTCGGGCGTCTCCAGGCTGATGCGCCCCAGTGTGCCTGCGCGGAACTCGTGGATCACGATCTCGGCCGCCTTCTGCAGGCTGGGCTGGCCCTTACCCACAAAGGCGCCGCGGCGGCGGGCAATGGCTTCGAGCAGTTGTTCATCCTCAATGCCCTCGGGCAGTTCCACCTTGTATCGCTCCACCAGGGCCTGTGGGTAGGCACGGATCAGCACCGTCAGCAGCTCCAGCGCCACCTCTTGTTCGTCATAGGCGTTGCGGCCAATGGCACCGCTGGCGGCCAGGTGGTAGCCGCTTTGCGCCACGATGATGCGTGGCCACAGCACGCCGGGGGTATCCCAGAGGTAGAAGTCGTCCTCGAGCACGATGCGTTGCTCGGTGCGGGTGATGCCGGCCTCATCGCCAGTCTTGGCCGCGCGCTTGCCCACCAGGGTGTTGATCAGCGTGGACTTGCCCACATTGGGTATGCCGCAGATCAGCACGCGCATGGGCTTGGCCATGCCCACCCGGTTGGGTGTCAGCGCGCGGCAGCCCTGGATGATGCGGCGCGCCGGCGCTGTCTCGCTGGCATCCAGGCCAAAGGCGCTCGTCTCGGGCAGGGCGTTGTAGTGGGCCAGCCACTGGGCGGTGCGCACAGGGTCGGCTAGGTCCTGCTTGTTCAGGATTTTCAGCGCCGGCTTGCCCTGCGTGAGCTCGGCCAGCATGGGGTTGGCGCTGGAGCCGGGCAGGCGCGCGTCCAGCAACTCGATCACCACGTCGATGTCGGTGATGCGCTCGGCAATCGCCTGGCGCGTGAGGTGCATGTGACCGGGGAACCACTGGATGGCCATGGAATAACAGAAGGGGGGAGCTGGGGAGATAAGCCGTCCATTGTCGCCGCTGGCCCAGGACAGCACTCTGGGCCCGCCCGGGCTACACCGCCTGCACAGCGGGCGAGCGCGGCAGGCCCAGGCGCTGGGGCGAGGTGTATTGCTGGCGGTAAAGCTCGAAGGGCAGGCTGTCCAGGGACTCGATGCGCTGCTGTTCGCGCACGGAGGTCTGCGACTGCGCCCGCAGCTGGGCCTCGTGCTCGGCGCTCAGAGGCAGGGCCAGCAGGTCCTCGCGGGCCTGCCGGGAGCGTTCGCAGGCGAAGTGGATGAAGGAAGGGCCAGGGTCTTGGGCCATGGCAGCCAGCACACGCGCCGAGGGCAGCCGCTCAGGCTGGGCCAGGCGCTCGCGGGCCTGGGCCAGGGCTTGCGCATGGGCGCCCGCCAGAGGCGTGCCTGCCAGATCGGCATCCAGGCGCTGGGCAATCGGGGCGAAAGCCTCGAGCAGTTCGGAGCCCCACTCGACCAGGCTTTGCTCACGCTCTCCCCGCTCGAGCAGGAGGCCCGGCTCGCGGCCCCGGGCGGCGGTGCGGTGCTGGTTACGTGCCATGGCCGCGATCTCGGCCGGATGGTCAGGCGGACTCGGCGACAGCAGGCAGTGCAGCAGGAAGACGTCGAGAAAGCGCATGGTGGAGGCCTCGATGCCCACGGCCACAAAGGGGTCGAGGTCCATCAGCCGCACCTCCACGTATTCCACGCCACGCTCGCGCAGCGCATGCAGTGGTCGCTCACCCGGGAAGATGGTGCGCTTGGGCCGGATGGTGCCGTAGAACTCGTTCTCGATCTGCAGCAGCGTGGTGGCCAGTTGCTGGTACTCGCCGCCCGGACTGCGCAGGCCCAGGGCCTCGTAGGCCGGGTAGGGCCGGGTCAGCGCGTCCTGCAGCGAGGCGGCATAGCCCTCCAGACAGTTGTAGCTCACGGCCAGCGAGGCCTGGGCATCGCTCTGGTAGCCCAGCCGCCCCATGCGCAGGCTGGTGCCGTGCGGCATGTGCATGCTGCCAGGCAGCGGCTGGAGCTCGTGCGGGCGCCCCTCCACAAAGCTCTCGCACAAGGCGGGCGAGGCGCCGAAGAGGTAAAGCAGCAGGAAGGCGTGGCGCCTGAAGTTGCGAATCAGGCCGAAGTAGGCTTCATTCGAGAGCCCGGGCAGCGACCAGTTGTAGTGAATGCCCGAGATGGTCTGCATGCGCCGGCCATAGCGGTGCGACAGGCCCATGCGGTAGACGCTCTTGGCGTGGCCCACATTGGAGGACCCATATTGCGCAATGGGAATGGCCTCATCGGCCGGCAGCGCGCAGGGCATGCTGGAGACCCACAGCAGCTCGTCGCCCTGCTGCTGCAGCACACGGTAGGTGAACTGGTGCAGGCGGGTGAGTTCCTCCAGCACGGCCTCGGGCGTGGCGTGTGCGCCCGTGACCAGCTCGAGCTGCGACTCGCTGAAGTCCGTGGTGATGTGCGGATGCGTGAGCGCCGAGCCCAGCGCAGATGGGTGCGGCGAGAGGGCCAGCATGCCATCGGGGCGGCTGCGCAGACTCTCCTTTTCCAGGCCGCGGCGCATGCCCTTCAGGCGCTCTGCGCTCAAGCCTTCCAGGCCGTGCCGCAGGTGGGCGTTGGCCTCATTGCTCATTCATGTCATCCTTGTGGTCGGTGGCGGCAGCTGCACGTGCAGCGGCGCCCGCGCATCTTGCCACCGTGCGGCCATTCTTGCTGGACGCACGCCAAAACCGGCCCAAGCTCAGCCGCGCGGCGGCGCCAGCACCTGGCACAGCCAGGCCTGCATGTCGTCGATTTCTTCAGGGCAGACCGAATGCTCCATGGCGTATTCGTGCCACTCAACCGGGTAGCCCAGGCTGTGCAGAAAGTCACGCGAGGCCGTGGCGCGGGGCAGCACCACCACGCCATCGCGGCTGCCGTGTGCCAGGAAGATGGGCACATCGGCATTGGCCAGGCTGCGCTCGGTCGCAAGCTGCTCAGCCAGGGGCAGGTAGCCTGACAGACCCATGATGCCGGCCAGGCGCTGGGCATGGCGCAGGCCCACCATGAGCGACATGGCACAGCCCTGCGAAAAGCCCGCCACCACGATGCGGCTGGCCGGAATGCCGCGCGAGACCTCGCGCGCGATCAGCGACTCGATGGCCGCCTGCGAGCGGCGCAGGCCGGCCTCGTCCTGCCGCTGCGTGAGGTCGGCGCCCAGGATGTCGTACCAGGCCGGCATGGGGTAGCCGCCATTGATGGTGACAGGCATGACCGGGGCACTGGGAAAGACGTAGCGCACCGGCCCCACGGAGGACAGATCCATCTGCTGGGCCACGGGCACAAAGTCGCGCCCATCGGCACCCAGGCCGTGCAGGATGATGATGCTGGCCACAGGATGTTCGCCCGTCTGGGCTTCAAGGACTTGCAAGGACATGGGAAGCTGCGGCGCGGGCCACAGGGGTCATTCAAGAGGGTGGCCATTGTAGGAGCCGGGCCTGCACGTCGGATCTCTCCGACACGCAGGCCCGCCCCTGGCTGAACCCAGCCACACCAGGCCAGACTGACGATGAGATCCGCCCATGCGCTTTCAGCCCAGGAGATTCAGATGAGTGAACTGAACACCCCTCCACCCCACAAGCCGCACCGGCCGGAACGGCGCCGGCCCAAGGTGGAGCACGACCTCATTGAGGAAGAGGACATCCCCATCGATGCACCCGACGTGGAAGGCCACAAGCTGGTCAAGGACCTGCGCAACAGCCCGGCCGTGCGGCATCCCAACGCCCGCTGACCTGGGCGGCCGCACACGGTCCAGGCGGCCAGGGCTTCAGCCGCCCTGCACCTCGATGCGACGGGGCTTGGCCTGCTCGACCTTGTGCAGGCGCAGCGTCAGCACACCCTGGCTGAGTTTGGCATCGATCTTCTGGGGGTCCAGGTCGCGGCTGAGCGTGAAGCTGCGCTGGTAATGGGGACTTAGCATCTCGCCATGCACCAGCTCCATCTCGCCCACCTCAGGGATGGCCGCCGTGCCCTCAATCACCAGGGTGTCGCCATCCACGCGCAGCTCCAGCTGCTCGCGCGAGACGCCAGGCATGTCGGCCAGCAGGGTCACGCCCGTCTCGTCCTCGAAGATGTCCACGGGCGGCCGCATGGCGAGTTCCTGGCTGGCCTGCTCACGGCGCGCCTGGCGACCGCTGACCTGCCCCTGGGCAGGGCCCCGAGCCTGCAGGCTCCCGCTGTAGCGCGCCCCCGTGCTGCCTTCGCCCGCCTGGGTGGCGGCACCGGTGTCGCCGGCAGGGCCGGCCTGGGGCTGGCCTTGCTCAGGCGGCGTGCGGGGCGCGCCGCTCGAGGAAGGGCTGGATGCAGATGCGTTGTTCATGGTCATGTTCTCCTGTCGGGTGTGATGCGAATGCGTTCAATGGATGTCGATGCGGCGTGGGCGAGCCGCCTCATGCCGAGGCACCCGGATGCGCAGCAGGCCGTCCTTGCAGCTGGCCTGCACCTGCTGGGCATCGGCGTCCTCGGGCAGGCTGATCACGCGCTTGAAGCTGCCGGCAAAACGCTCCTGCGCGTAGACGCTCAGGCCGTCCTGGCCGGGCTCGGGCAAATCGCTCTTGCGCTCGCCAGAGATCACCAAGAGTCCCTTGTCCACGCTCACCTGCAAGTCGGCTGTCGCCACGCCCGGCGCCAGGGCCAGCACCTCAATCGCCTCAGGCGTGTGGCCGACGTTGATCACCGGAAAGTTGTGCCGGGGCATGGCACGGATGCCGCTCGCTCCGCCCGGTCGGAACAGCTGGTCAAGCTCGCGCTGCAGCCGGGCCATCTCGCCCCATAAATCACCACTCATTCCTATCATGGTCAAGTCCTTCCTTGAAAAGAAAAAATCGCCAGGCCATGGCCTGGCTGCCCTTAGATGCACAGATGTACAGATGCACAGATGCACAGGCTCGCGCCTGGCTCTGGCGGACATCTTGACCACCCCGTGGGCCTTGCGCGCTCCGCGCGACGGGCGTGTGGATGTAGGACGGCCCCTCTGAACAAGCTACAGCGGCACAGCGGCGCTGCGCCCCAGGTAACGCTCCAGCACCTCGAGCTCGGCGGCGCTGGGTGCGCCCCGCCCGGTCACCACGCCAAACACATGCCCCCGAAAGCCCTCGACCGGCGCATGGTTCAGAAAGCCCCAGCCGATCAGCAGCTGCGAAAAAGCGCTGGGCGCGAAGGTGGCGGCGCTGCTGGCCACCTGCTCGCCGTCCAGGCGCAAGCGCTGCAGGCCGGGTGCCGAAGTGAGCGTGATCACCGTGGGCTTGTGCGCGAGCAGTCGAGTTGGGCTGCTCAGCTGCACCACCTGGCCACGGACGTCCACAAAGCGCAGCTGCGGATACCCACGGGCCAGGCGAATCTGCGCACAGTGCGCGGCCTCCGCCTGGGAGGCTTCGAACACCACGCCACTGCGCCGCAGATCGGGGACGCTGATGGCCACCACCGCGAAATGCGCATGGTCCAGGTCAAAGGGCACGCGGTTGCGCGGCTGCGGCTGCACGCCAGGCTTGGGCAGGGACTTCTTGCACCAAAAGCCCCAGCACTGGGGCGCCGTGTGATCGCTCGCACGCCGGCCGGCCAGCGTGCGCATGAGGGGCACGGTCATGGGGCCGCTCAAGGCAGTGTCCAGGTTGACCCAGTTGAGCATCTCCATGGCATTGCCCGGCTCGCTGCCAAACCCTGAATCGGCAAGGGCCCGCACGGGCTGGCCATCCTGGGCCGGCCTGCCCAGCAGGTAGTCGGTGTGGCCATCGGCCAGATCCCACTTGCAGGCGCGGTAGCGCGCCAGGATGGCCAGAGCGGCCTCGCTGAGCTGGTGCTGCGCGTGCGCCACCGGGTCGGCCAGGGAATACACCTGGCGCGGCGGCGGGAGTTCGGCGGGCGGCAGGTCGGCGCTGTAGCTCAGGGTGCTGACGCGCTCGGGCACCGGCGTGAAGCTGAAACTGTCTTCCCCATTGGCCCCGGCGGGAATGAGCAGCTGCGACTTGCTCAGCTCACCGCCCGCATGGGACGAGACCGACAGCCGCAACGGCTGGGCCAGGTGGCCGCGCGCGAACACCGTGATGCGCACCGCCTCGCCGCCCACCGAGTGGCCTGGCCCCGCATCAAAGAGCGTGGCCTTGCGAATATCGGCCACGGCCTTCATGGGGCCGGCCACCGCCGGCTCCAGGGTTTTGTGCTGGTACCAGCCGGGCACATGGTTGATGGGGAAATTGCGAATGGGCCAGTGGCTTCCGCCCATCCAGCTGTAGACCTCCACCCCCTGGGCGCGGGCCAGCGCCAGGGTTCGCTCGAACATGTCCTGCCAGCGCGGGTCATCGATGGGCATGCCGATCTCGGTCAGCGCCAGGCGCACGCCCTTGCTGGCGGCCCACTGGGTGGCCAAGCGCAGCCGGTCGGCGCCGGTGCCCATGTGGATGGGACCCACGCCGAAGCCGGCGCTGAAGTTCTTGGCCACCTCGGTGTCGAAATCGAAGGCGTTGCCGTTGCTCAAGGCGTCCAGGTACAGATGCACCTCGTACACCAGCTTGCTGCCCTGCAGCGGATAGCCCGGGTTGTGCGTGGCCAAGGACATGGCCGAATTCCAGCTGTTGCCCGACACATAAATGGGTGTGAAACCATCGATGCCACGAATGGTGTGGATGGCGGCCTGGGCGAAACGCGGCCAGATGCGGAGGTCCTCGCCGCCGCTGGAGGCCACGATGCCGCCAGGTGCGGGCAGGTCATGCGGCTCGTTCATCAGGCCGTAACCACCCAGGCCGGGGTGGTCTTTCCATTGGCGGGCGATGCGGGCCCAGACATCGTTGAAATGCGCCTGCGTCAAGGTGGCTCCCGACGCCAGGGCAAAGATGCGCTCCTGCACCTGGCTGCGGTCGGTGGTGTAGGGGCGCAGGAGCGGGTCGGCTGGCAGGGTCAGGCCACGCACTGAGCCGTCGGGCTGCCAAAGGAAATCGCGGTAGCGCCCGTAGTTGTGCAAGTCCAGGATGCAGCGGGCGCCGACCGCCGCATGCGCCTCCAGCACGCTGCTGATAAAGCTGGCATAGCCTGTGTGCAAGGCCCCGGGCTGGCCGATGGCCGAGCGGGCCAGGGCATTGGCCGGCGTGTCGAACAGCATGGGCTGCAGCAGCTCCCACTGCATGGGCAGGCGGTTGCGCTTGAAGCCCTGGCTGGCCAGGTAGGCCACCTCCGCGCGGCGCGGCGCCGTGAAGTGCAGGTTGGGGGCCGAGCTCAGGCTCAGGCGCAGGCCCGGGCGAGCCCACTCCAAGCCCGAGAGGTTGGTGCCCATGGCAGGGGCAGGCGGGGCACCACCGGGGGCGGCGGCTTGCGGCCAGGCCGCGCGCGGCAGGCCCAGGGCGGCCAGAGTGGCTTGGTGAAACTGGCGACGGTGCATGGCGGGCAGGCAAAAACTCCTGCCACGCAGCCTAGAGGGACTGCCTGGGCCCGCTCGTCGGACGGCGCCGACTGGCCCGCCCCGCCTCAGGCCGCCACGCGGTCGGCGAAGGTGCGGCGGAACTTCTCCACTTTGGGCGCCACCACGTGGGCGCAGTAGCCCTGGTGGGGATTGCGCTCGAAGTAGTTCTGGTGGTATGCCTCGGCCGGCCAATAGTGCGCCAGGGGCAGCACCTCGGTGACGATGGGCTCAGGAAAAAGCCCTAGCCGCGCCAGCTCGGCCACAAAGGCGCGGGCCAACTCGCCCTGCGCGCTTGTGTGGTGGTAAATACCGCTGCGGTACTGGGTGCCCACGTCGTGGCCCTGGCGGTTGAGCGTGGTCGGGTCGTGGATGACAAAGAAGATCTCGAGGATCTCTTTGAGGCCAATCTGCGCCGGGTCATAGTCCAGCTGCACCACCTCCACGCAGCCGGTGCGGCCGCCGCACACCTGCTCGTAGCTGGGCTGCTCGGTCTGGCCGTTGCTGTAGCCAGACTCCACGCGCCGCACGCCGCGCGTCTTGAGGTAAACGGCTTCCAGGCACCAGAAGCAGCCGCCGCCCAGGGTGATGGTTTCCAGCGATGAACTCATGGCACAGGCTCCCAGAAAAAATGACGCAGCGAGCGGGTGCCCGCGCGAGGAGGCACTTTAGCGCGAAGCCCGGACGGGACCGGCCACCGGTCCCGAAGGCCCTGCCTTCATGCCTGCTGCAACGCGACCGCGACAATGGCTTACTCAGCTCTTCTGCCACGCCATGACCTTCGGAGAACTCAAACCCCTGCTGACCGCGCTGGTCCTGCCGCCCACCAGCCCGCTGCTGCTCGTCCTGCTGGGGCTGGCCCTGGCCTGGCCGCGCGGTGCGGCGCGCGCACGCGTCCGCCGCGGCCTGGGACTGTCCCTGCTGGGGGTGTTGATCTTGTGGCTGTTGAGCTGCCAGGCGGTGGCCGTGTGGCTGGGCCGGCAGGCCCTGCCGCAGGTGGCGGCCCTGCCTGTGCCGGCCACAGCCACCCTGCGTGATGAAAAAGTACAGGCCGTGGTGGTGCTCGGCGGGGGCCTGCTGCCCCAGGCCCGCGAATACGCTCAGGCCCAGCCCAACAGCTTCACGGCGGCGCGGCTGCGCTACGGCCTGCACCTGGCGCGCGCCTCGGGGCTGCCGCTGGCCTTTGCCGGTGGTGTGGGCTGGGGTGCCGCGGGCCTGGCCCAGCAGGCCACCGAAGCCGAGGTGGCCGAACGCTTTGTGCAGGAGGCGGGGCTGTCGATCCGTTGGCTGGACGGGCGCTCGCGCGACACGGCCGAGAACGCCGCCCGCCTGGCCGAGCTGATGCAGCCGCAGGGCGTGCGCCGCATTGCCCTGGTGACGGATGCCTGGCACCTGCCGCGAAGCCGCCAGGCTTTTGAGCGGGCGGGCTTTGAGGTGTTGCCCGCACCCATGGGTTTTTTGGAGCCCGAATCCGGACCGCTGCTTCAGTGGCTGCCCTCGGCCAAAGGCCTGAGCGACAGCCGGCGCGTGCTCAGGGAATGGCTGGGCCTGCGCTTATCCTGAACCTTGACCCCCTTGCCGCGGACAGACTACATTACTAACCCGCCAGTCATTAGCTAGCACATCCTTGCTTCCCTCTCCCGCCCTCTCCCCGCGTGACGACGCACCGCGCCGCGAACGCCGCAAGGATGCCCGCCCCGGCGAGCTGCTGGAGGCGGCGCTGGCGCTGTTCGTGGAAAAAGGCTTTGCCGCCACGCGCATGGAAGAGGTGGCGGCCCGCGCCGGCGTGTCCAAGGGCACGGTCTTCCTCTACTTTCCCAGCAAGGTGGAGCTGTTCAAGGCGGTGGTGCGGCACAACATTTCGGGGCGCTTCCAGGAGTGGAATGCCGAGTTCGACCATTTCTCCGGCAGCAGCGCCCAGTTGCTGCGCTACGCCATGCTCAGCTGGTGGGAGCGCGTGGGCGCGACGCAGGCCTCGGGCATCAGCAAATTGATGATGAGTGAAGGCGGCAACTTCCCGGAGATCGCCGAGTTCTTTCAGCAGGAGGTGGTGGCGCCGGGCCATGCCATCCTGGGCCGCATCCTGCATCGTGGCATTGAGCGCGGCGAGTTCCGCCCGGTCCACATCGACCACGCCGTGCATGGCGTGGTCTCCACCATGATCTTCCTGGCCCTGTCGCAGCACTCGGCCAGTGTGTGCACGGCAAGCACTCAGGTGCTGGACCCCGTGGCCTACCTGAACGAGCAGGCTGACATCGTCGCCCGCGGGCTGGCGGCCTCGCCTGCCTCGCCCCCCTCCCCCGAAGGACGAGCATGACATTCAAGCGATCCCTGCGCTGGACCCTCGTGGCCCTGGTATTGCTGGGCCTGGCGCTGGCTGTGGTCCGCGTGCTGCAGAAGCGCCAGCAGGCCCTGGCGCCGGCAGCGGCGCCCGCAGCGGGCGCCGAGCTCGCCCCCACCGACCTGATCACCCTGGCGCCCCAGGCCATGGACCTGGGGCTGCCGCTGTCGGGCACGCTCAAGGCAGTGGACTCGGCCCTGGTGAAGGCCCGCGTAGCTGGTGAGCTGCAGGGCCTGAGCGTGCGCGAGGGCGATCCGGTGAAGGCGGGCCAGGTGCTGGCCCGCATTGATCCGGCCGAGTACAGCGCCCGGCTGCAACAGGCCCAGCAGCAGGCCGAAAGCGCGCGGGCCCAGCTCGACATTGCCCAGCGCCAGTTCGACAACAACAAGGCCCTGGTTGAGCAGAATTTCATCTCGCGCACCGCCCTGGACACCTCGGTGGCCAACCTGCAGGCCGCCCAGGCCAACCACCGCGCGGCCCTGGCCGCGGCCGACGTGGCGCGCAAGAGCCTGGACGACACGACCCTGCGCGCGCCGCTCTCAGGCCTGGTGTCGCAGCGCCTGGCCCAGCCGGGCGAGCGCCTGGCCGTGGACGCGCGGGTGCTGGAGATCGTGGACACCCGCCGCCTGGAGCTCGAGGCCAGCGTGGGCGCGGCCGAATCGCTGCAGCTGCGCATCGGCCAGCGCGCCGAGCTGCGTCTGGAAGGCAGCCCCCAAACGGTGAGCGCAAGCCTGGTGCGCATCAACCCCAGCGCGCAGGCCGCCAGCCGCAGCGTGCTGGCCTACCTGAGCATAGAGCCCAGCGCGCAGGCCCTGCCCCTGCGCCAGGGCCTGTTTGCCGAAGGCACGCTGGGCACGGGCCAGCGCCAGGTGCTGGCGGTGCCGGTGTCAGCACTGCGGGTGGACAAGGCCCAGCCCTATGTGCAATTGCTGGCCGAGGGCCAGGTGCGGCACCGCACGGTGAGCCCTGGCGCACGCGGCCGGGTGGCGGGCGAGGAGATGGTCGAGATCGACCTGCCGGCTGGCAGCCAGGTGCTGCGCGGCTCGGTGGGCGCGCTGCGCGAGGGCCTGCCCCTGCGTCTGACGCAACTGCGCGGCAACAGCAGCACCGAAGCGGCCCGCCCTGCCCCATGACCCTGCGCCGCCCAACGCCCGCAGCACTGGCCGCCTGAAGAAAGACGCCTTGCCATGTGGTTCACCCGCGTCAGCCTGAACAACCCCGTCTTTGCCACCATGGTCATGCTGGCCATCGTGGTGCTGGGCCTGTTCTCCTACCAGCGCCTGAAGGTGGACCAGTTCCCCAACATCGACTTCCCGGTGGTGGTGGTCACGGCCGAGTACCCCGGGGCCTCGCCCGAGATCGTCGAGAGCGAGGTGACCAAGAAACTTGAAGAGGGTGTGAACTCGATCGCCGGCATCAACACCCTGACCTCGCGCAGCTACGAAGGCAGCGCCGTGGTGATCATCGAGTTTCAGCTGCACATGGACGGGCGCAAGGCCGCCGACGACGTGCGCGAGAAGGTGGCGGCTGTGCGCCCGAGCCTGCGCACCGAGGTCAAGGAGCCGCGCGTACTGCGATTCGACCCGGCCAGCCGCGCCGTCTGGGCGGTGGCGGTGGTGCCTGAGGGTGTGGCCAACCAGGCTGCAGGCGCCTCCCCGCTCTCGAGTAGCCCGGTGGCACTCACCAACTGGGCCGACCAGGTGCTCAAGAAGCGGCTGGAAAACGTGCGCGGCGTGGGCTCGGTGACCCTGGTGGGCGGCACCCGGCGCGAGATCAACATTTACCTCAAGCCCCAGGCCATGGAGGCCCTGGGCGTGAGTGCAGAGCAGGTGGCCAATGCCGTGCGCAGTGAGAACCAGGACCTGCCGCTGGGCGCCATCCGCTCGCTGACGCAGGAGCGCACGGTCACCATTGAGGCGCGTCTGAAGCGCCCGGAAGACTTTGCGCGGCTCATCGTGGCGCGGCGTGGCGGTGCAGCCATCACGCTCGGCCAGGTGGCCACGGTGCAGGACGGCCCGCAGGAGCTGGAGTCGCTGGCGCTGCGCAATGGCGAGCGCACGCTGCTGCTGAACGTGCAGAAAGCCCAGGACGAAAACACCATCGAGGTGGTCACCGGCCTGAACCGGGCGCTGGCTGACATCCGGGCGGAGCTGCCGCCAGGCGTGCGGCTCGAACCTGTGATCGACACCTCACGGCCCATCCGCGTGGCCGTGGACAACGTGCGGCGCACCCTCATCGAGGGCGCCGTGCTCACGGTGCTCATCGTCTTTTTATTCCTGAACTCCTGGCGCTCCACGGTCATCACGGGTCTGACGCTGCCGATCTCCATCATCGGCACCTTCTTGTTCATGCACGCTTTTGGCTTTTCCATCAACATGGTCACGCTGATGGCGCTGAGCCTGTGTGTGGGCCTCTTGATCGACGACGCCATCGTGGTGCGCGAGAACATCGTGCGCCATGTGAAGATGGGCAAGAGCGCCTGGCAGGCCTCGCTGGACGGCACCCAGGAAATTGGCCTGGCGGTGCTGGCCACCACCTTCTCCATCGTGGCCGTGTTCCTGCCGATCGGCTTCATGGGCGGCATCATCGGCAAGTTCTTCCATGAGTTCGGCATCACCATCGTGGCCGCCGTGCTGATCTCCATGTTCGTGAGCTTCACGCTCGACCCCATGCTCTCCTCGGTGTGGCATGACCCGGCCATCGATGCACATGGCAAGCCCCCGGGCACCGGCTGGTACGACCGCAGCCTGGGGCGCATCACGCGCGCCTTCGACCGCGCCACCGACCGCCTGGCGGACGGCTACCAGTCCATCCTGCGCTGGTCACTGGTGCACAAGGGCAAGACCCTGGCGATGGCCGTGCTGGTCTTCGTGACCAGCCTCTTCATGCTGCCGCTACTGGGCACCGAGTTCGTGCCCAAGGCCGACTATTCCGAAACCACGGTGAACTTCTACACCCCGGTGGGCTCCTCGCTGGAGGCCACAGAGGCCAAGGCCCGGCAGGTCGACGCCATCCTGCGCGAGTTCCCCGAGGTGCGCTACACCGTGACCACCCTCAACAGCGGCAACGCGCAGGGCAAGATGTACGCCAGCATCTACGTGCGCCTGGTGGACCGCGCCCAGAGAAACCGCAGCGCCGATGCCATGTCGGCGGTGCTGCGCCAGCGCCTGGCGCAGGTGCCGGGCATCACGGTCACGCTGGTGGGCCTGACCGACAGCGTGGGCGGCAACAAACAGATCGAGTTCTCACTGCAAGGCCCCGACCTCAAGGAGCTCGAACGCCTGTCCCAGGAGGTCAAGCAGCGCATCGCCGGCATCCCCGGCCTGGTGGACCTGGACTCCAGCGTCAAGCCCGACAAGCCCACGCTCGAGGTGGCCGTGAACCGCCAGGCCGCCTCCGACCTGGGCCTCTCGGTCGGTCAGGTGGCCTCTGGCCTGCGCACCCTGGTGGCCGGCCAGGCGGTGGGTACCTGGCGCGCCCCGGACGACCAGACCTACGACATCAACGTGCGCCTGCCTCCGCAGGCCCGCACCACCTCGAGCGACCTCGACCGCCTGCCACTGGCCAGCGGCAGCGACGGGCGCCCCGTGCGCCTGAACCAGGTGGCGCAGGTGCGCGAATCCACCGGGCCCAACCAGATCAACCGCCGCGACCTCGCGCGCGAGGTCTCGGTCACGGCCAATGTGTATGGCCGCGCCGTGGGCGAGGTCTCGGCCGACATCCGCGCCCAGCTCGAGCAGGTGAGCTTCGCCCCAGGCTACCGCTGGCGCTTTGGCGGCTCTACCAAGAGCATGCAGGAGTCCTTCGGCTATGCGGTTTCTTCCCTGCTGCTGGCCGTGCTCTTTATCTACATGATCCTGGCCAGCCAGTTCAAGAGCTTCCTGCAGCCAGTGGCGCTGATGACCTCGCTGCCGCTCACGCTCATCGGGGTGGTGCTGGCCCTGCTCTTTTTCGGCTCCACCCTGTCGATGTTCTCCATCATCGGCATCGTCATGCTCATGGGCTTGGTGACCAAGAACGCCATCTTGCTGGTGGACTTCGCCATCCGGCTGCGCGAAGGCGGCATGGAGCGGGCCGAGGCCCTGCTCATGGCGGCCAAGGTGAGGCTGCGCCCCATCCTCATGACCACGCTGGCCATGATCTTCGGCATGGTGCCCCTGGCCTTTGCACTCACCGAAGGCTCGGAGCAGCGCGCGCCCATGGGCCAGGCTGTGATCGGCGGCGTCATCACCTCCTCGCTGCTGACCCTGGTGGTGGTGCCCGTGGCCTACTGCTACCTGGACGATCTGGCCGCCTGGCTGCGCCGCCGCCTGGGCGGCAGCACCCCGGGGCCGGGCAGCTTGTCCGACCCGACACAGACCCCTCGCTAAAATTCAGGCTTTGGCTCCGCCCCCCCGACCCACAAGAATCCGTCTGCCATGAACTACGAACAAGCGCGCTTCAACATGATCGAGCAACAGATCCGCCCCTGGGAGGTTCTGGACACCCAGGTGCTGTCCCTGCTGGCCGTGATCAAGCGTGAAGACTTCGTGCCGCTGGCGCACAAGTCCCTGGCTTTTGCCGACCTGGAGATTCCGCTGCCGCCGCAGACCCACCCCAGCCAGTGCATGCTCTCGCCCAAGGTCGAGGCCCGCCTGCTGCAGGACCTGGCCGTGCAAAAGCACGAGAAGGTGCTGGAAATCGGCGCCGGCACCGGCTACATGGCAGCCCTGCTGGCCCACCGTGCCCAGCAGGTGCTGAGCCTGGAGATCGATCCGGGCCTCGCAGCCCTGGCCCTTGAGAACCTGCAAAGGGCCGGCATCCACAATGCCCAGGTGCTGCAGCGCGACGGCTCCCTGCCCCTGGGCGGGGAGGCCGCAGGCCCCTTTGACGTGATCCTGCTCAGCGGCTCCGTGGCCGAAGTGCCCGAGGCCCTCAAAGCGCAGCTCAAGGTCGGTGGCCGGCTGGCCGCCATCGTGGGCACCGATCCGGTGATGTGCGCCACCATCGTGACCCGCGTGAGCGATTCGGCCTGGCGAGTGACCCAGGACTGGGAAACCATCGCCCCGCGCCTGCAGGGCTTTGCCGAACCCTCGGCCTTCAGCTTTTAAGCGCCGCACTGAGCTTGCCCGTGGTTCCGCAGCTGCCCATCTCCGACTTCGCCGCCTGGCTGTCCGCTCAGCCTGCGCCGCCCGTGGTGCTGGACGTGCGCGAAGCCTGGGAGCTGCAAACTGCCTCGGTGCGCGCCCAGGGATTCGAGCTTCTGGCCATTCCCATGGGCGAGCTGCCCGCGCGGCTGGCGGAGCTGCCGCAGGGCACCGCCCTGGCCTGCCTGTGCCACCATGGCATGCGCAGCCAGCACGTGGCGCAATTTCTTTTGCGCCAGGGCTTTAGCGACGTGGTCAACTTGCAAGGCGGCATCGATGCTTGGTCCTGCGAGCTGGACCCCTCTGTGCCCCGCTACTGATGTATGTCTTGTTACCCCACCAGGATCCCCATGAAGCACCCCAAGCCAGGACTCTCGCGCCTTCCCGTGGTCATTGCGGCCCTGCTGGCCGGGGCTAGCCTGGGCGCTCAGGCCCAGTCCCTGGTGAACCTCTACGAATCGGCCCGCGCCTTTGATGCCACCTACTTGGCAGCCCGCCTTCAATACGAGGCCAACCTGGCGCGTGCTGAGCAAAACAAGGCCGGCGTGCTGCCCAGGGTTGGCGTGACGGCAGGGGCCAACTACAACCACTTTGACATTTCTTCGTCGAGCACGCTGAGCCGGACCTTTCCCAACCAGACCGCCGGCGTGAGCGCCTCTCACCCGCTGTACAACCCAGCCAGTCAGGCCGCCTTCGACCAGGCTTCCAAGCAGGTCGAGGTGGCCAGGGCGCAGCTCGAAAGCGCCGAGCAGGACCTGATCGTGCGCACCAGCCAGGCCTACTTTGATGTGCTGGCCGCACAAGACACTGTGGCTTCGGTACGCGCCCAGCGGGCAGCGCTGGAGGAGCAGCTGGCTGCGGCCAAGCGCCGCTTTGAAGTGGGCACCTCCACCATTGTCGATACGCGCCAGGCGCAGGCCGGCTTCGACCGCATTGTGGCCACCCAGATCCAGGCCGAGAACGACCTGACCGTGCGCCGCATTGCGCTGGACCAACTGGTGGGCAAGAACGGCACCCAGCCGCTGTCTTTGGTGACTCCCGCCGTGCTGACGCCCGTGCCGCCGACCGATATCAATGCCTGGGTGCAGCGTGCCGAGACGCTGCATCCGAACGTACGGGCGGCGCTGAACAACGTCGACATTGCCCGCCTGGAAGTGGCCCGCGCCGAAGCGGGCCACAAGCCCACGGTAGACCTGACCGCCAGCTACAGCTACGGGCGCAATCCCCAGGGTAACTTCACCTCCACGGTGTCCTCGTCCACCAAATCGGCAGTGCTGGGCGTGAGCCTGAACCTGCCGCTGTTCGCCGGCTATGCAACGCAAAACCGCATTCGCGAAACCCTGGCCCTGGCCGACCGCGCCCGCACCGACCTCGAAGGTGCGCGCCGCACCGTGGCGCTGAACACGCGCCAGGCCTTCTTTGGCGTGGTGTCTAGCCAAGGCCGGGTGCGCGCCCTGGAGGCGGCCGAGCTCTCAACCCAAAGCCTGGTGGACTCCACCCGACTGGGTTATCAGGTGGGCGTGACCATCAACCTGGACGTGCTGGATGCACAAAGCCAGCTGTTCCAGACCCGGCGCGACCTCGCGGTGGCCCGCTACGAGGTGCTGGTCGGCAACCTGCGCCTGCGCCAGGCCAGCGGCGTGCTGGTGCCGCAGGATCTGGAGCCGATCAACACCCTGCTGGTCAAGCCCTGAGTCAGCACCAGAGCCGGGCCCCTGAAGCGGCCCCTCATTCAGCCAGGCCCTGCGCCACACCAGCCCTGCGCCCCAGCTGCGGGAACACCGTGCTCACGGGCAGCACCTCGGGCAGCACATAAACAATGGCGCGGCCACCAAAGCGGCCCACCAGGGGCTGCACCACCTGCTCGTAAAAGACACGAGGCACATTGATGCAGCCATACGAAATGCGGTTGTCCTCCGGCGTGGCAGACGCCAGGCGCTGCAGGCGCCGCTCGGCCGGTTGGGTGGCGCGCACACGGTGCAGCGAGACGGCGGCCTCGTAGTCCACCCAGAGCACCTCCTCGCCCTGGGCGTTGTGCCCCAGCTCGGCCTCGAAACGGCCCGCCGGGGTGGTGCGCTCCTCGGGCTGGATGCTGGCGATCGGTCGCTCGCCGATGCCAGGCACGCTGTGATCGCCACGCGCTGCCCCCATGAGCACGGGCGCGGAGGCGCGCAAGGCACCCGAGGCTTCAAAAGCGAAGGCGCGGGCACGGGCCTTGTCGACCACGATGAAGGGCAGTTGCTGGTTGTCCAGGGTGGCGCGCACCCACTGGATCAGCTGGCGTGTGGCCGGTGCGGCCCGGCTCAGGCCCGCATCGGCCGCCTGGGCCGAGGGCAACAGGCACGCAGCCAGCAACAGCCACCCGGCCAGCCAGCCAGATCGAAAGGCGTGATGCACACCAAGCTCCCCTGAAAAAGAAGGCGGCCTGCGCCGCCCTTGAATCCCAACAAGCCAAACACCGGGGCGGCACCGCGCGCCCGGCGTCTGGCGCCATGCCTCTTTAGTTGCGGTCGGCGCGTGGCTTGCGGGGGGCGCTGCCGGTGGCCATGGGAGATGAGGGTGTGGGTGTCGTGGTGGTGGTGGTCTCCGTGGTCGTGGCGCCGGAGCCCATGCTGCCCGCGCCGGAGCCGTTCGCACCGCTCGAGCTGCCGGCACCCGCGGGGGAGGCGCTCGTGTCGCTCTGGCTCGAGGTGTCTGCGGACCCCGCAGCGCCAGCCCCAGTCTGCGCATAGACCAAGCCCACGGCGGCGGCCAGGGCGGTGCTGAGGGTCAAGGAAAGAAGTTTGGAACTCATGCAAGCATCTCCAGTTAAAACCATCGGACGTCGATGGAAGGAGACGGATTCTTCAAGCCCGGCCTGCGCGCAAACTGTGGGATGCCACACGCGGCCGGTGTCAGACAAGCGCCCCGTGTCCGGGGCCTGAACAAACACAGACAAGAGCTTTTTTTCAGCCCCGCTGGCGCTGGAGCTCAAGCATGTTGGCCGTGCGTTCTGCCGTGCCACGGTGGCGCAGGGCAAAGGCCTGGGCAGCTTGGGCGGCCTGGGCCTGGCGCTCGGGGCGCATCAGGCCAGCGGCCGCTTCCAGGGCCTGGTCCAGGTCCTGCACCCGCCAGGCCGCGCCTTCGGCCAGGGCCTGCTCAGCCACCTCGCTGAAATTGAAGGTGTGCGGCCCCATCACCACCGGGCAGGCGCAGGCCGCGGCCTCGATCAGGTTCTGGCCGCCCAGGGGCAAAAAGCTGCCCCCCAGCAGCGCCAGCTGGCTCAGGCCGTAATACAGCGCCATCTCGCCCAGCGAGTCGCCCAGCCAGAGCGTGCCCGGCGCAGGTGCGGGCATGTGCTCCAGGCCAGCGCCCCAGGTGCTGCGGCGCGACACCGTCCAGCCGGCCGCCTCGGCCAGTCGCGCCACCTCGTCAAAGCGCTGGGGATGGCGCGGCACAAGCAGCACTTGGACATGCTTGCACGCTCCTTCGGCCAGCGCCTGGAGCAGCAGGGCCTCCTCGCCTTCGCGCGAACTGGCAAACATGAGTACCGGGCGCAGCAGTTGCTGGGTGCGCGCAAGCGCTAGCAGCTCCTCATTGGGCTGCGCATCGAACTTGAGGTTGCCCAGCACCGCTTCTACGCGCGTGCCCAGCTGGCGAAGGCGCTGGGCATCGGCCTCGGCCTGCGCCAGGGCGGCGCTCAGGCCAGCATAGGCCGGGCGGGCCAGCGCAGGCCAGCGCTGCGCCTGGCGCAGGCTCTTGTCCGACAGGCGCGCATTGACCAGCCACAGCGGCAAGCCCTGAGCACGAGCACCGGCCACCAGCTGGGGCCAGACCTCGGTTTCCATGAGCACACCCAGCTGGGGCTTGAAGTGCCGAAGAAAACGCTGCACGGCCTGCGGTGAATCCCAGGGCTGCCAGACCTGCACATCACCGGGCTGCAGCAGCTTGCGGCCTTCGGCCCGGCCGGTGGCCGTGCCATGGGTGAGCAGCACACGCAGGCCGGGCTGGCGCTCGCGCCAAGCCTTGAGCAAAAGACCTGCGGCCAGCGTCTCGCCCAGGGACACCGCGTGCACCCAAACCAAGACTTGATCGGTCTCGGCAGGCTGTGTGTAGTGGCCAAAGCGCTCGGGTACGGCCTCGGCATAGCCCGGTTCTGCGCGGGCGCGGCGGGCGAGCTTGCGGCGCAGCAAGGGTTCGGCCAAGCGCATGAGCACGCCATAGAGGCCAAGCACCCAGCGCTCGCGCAGGCTTAACTCGCGCATGCGGCGCCTGTAGGGTCCGCCTGGGCCTGGCTGCAGCGCTGCCAGGCCTGCCAGGCTTCGTCGATAGCCGGCACGTGGTCGCCGCCGATGGCCGCCTGGTGTGCCCGGCCAATGGGGCCGGCGCGGCGGATGCGGGGCTGGCTAAAGAGCTGGACCACGGGCAAATCGAGTGCCACCGCCAAATGGCCCAGGCCCGAGTCCACGGACACCACGCCGCGGCTGTCGGCCATGCGCGGCCACAGGGCCGAGAGCTTCAGGCGCGGCAGCACCTCGGCCCCTTCGCCCAGGCGAGCGACCAGTTGCGCGGCCCAGGCGGCCTCTTTGTCAGAGGCCTGGGGAATGCAGACGCGCTCTCCGGCAGCCAGCAGCCGCTGGCCCAGCTCGGCCCAGTGGTCCAGGGGCCATTCGTTGTCGGCGCGCGTGGTGCCGTGGCACAGCCACACCCCCTGGCGCTGCGACACAGGGGCCAGAGGCGGGAAGGGATAGCACGGCGGCTCGGCCATGAAGGGCGCTTGCGCGTAGTCCAGCGCGCCGGCGGCCAGCAGCCGGGTGCGCGCCACCGCATGCACCTGCCGCGGCATGGGCACGCCCCGCTGCAGCAGCCACTTGACGGGCCACTCGTAGCCGCACAGCTCGCTGGCGTTGCCGAAGGTGACGGTGAAGCCGCCGGGGGCGAGCCGGGCCTGGCGGGCCACCAGCGCCGACTTGATGAGGCCCTGGCCATCGATGACGGCGTCATACGCCTCTTCGCGCAGGCGCGCACGAAAGGCGGCACGCTCGCTGCGCACGCGGGCATCGAAGGGCGTCTTGCGCCAGCGCCGCTGCGCACAGGGCAGCACGCGCTCGAGCCCCGGCACGGACTGCAGCAGGTCGGCAAAGGCCTCCTCCACCGCCCAGTCGATGCGGGCCTGGGGAAAGGCCGTGCGCAGATCCTGCACCACCGGCAGGGTTTGGATCACATCGCCCAAAGACGAGAGTTTGACGATCAGGATCCGCATGCCGGGCTCAGTGCGCCGCGCCTTGGAGCTGCGCATCGGGCTTGACGCTGCGCAGCAAGGCCAGCATCTCGGACTCGATGCGCTGGAGGGCCTCGGGGGTGTGGCCTTCAAAGCGCAGCACCAGCACGGGCGTGGTGTTGGAGGCGCGCACCAGGCCAAAGCCGTCGGGCCAGTCCACGCGCACGCCATCGATGGTGTTGACCCGCGCTGGGGCGGCAAAGCGCGCGCTGCCCTGCGCCACCAGCTGCGCCACCAATTGCTGGGGCTCGCCCTCGGCACAGGCCACATTGAGCTCGGGCGTGGAAAAGCTGCTGGGCAGGGCGTTGAGCACCGCCGAGGCGTCGGCACTTTTGCTGAGGATCTCCAGCAGGCGCGCGCCGGCATAGGTGCCGTCGTCAAAGCCGTACCAACGTTCCTTGAAAAAGATGTGGCCGCTCATCTCGCCGCCCAGGGGCGAGTCCAGCTCGCGCATGCGCGCCTTGATGAGCGAGTGGCCGGTCTTGTACATCACGGCCTGGCCGCCTGCGGCCTCGATGGCCGGGCCCAGGCGCTGCGAACACTTCACATCAAAGAGGATGGGCGCGCCCGGCACGCGCGAGAGCACGTCCTGGGCAAACAGCATCATCTGCCGGTCGGGGAAGATGTTCTGGCCGTCCTTGGTGACGATGCCCAGCCGGTCGCCGTCGCCGTCGAAGGCCAGACCCAGCTCGGCGTCGGTGGTGCGCAGCGCCTCAATGACGTCGCGCAGGTTCTCGGGCTTGCTGGGGTCGGGGTGGTGGTTCGGAAACTCTCCATCAACCTGGCTGAAGAGTTCGGTCACCTCGCAGCCCAGCGCGCGGAAGATGGCCGGGGCCGAGGCGCCGGCAATGCCATTGCCGCTGTCCACCACGATCTTCATGGGGCGTGCGAGTTTGACGTCGCCCGTGATTCGCGCACGGTAGTCGGCCAGCACGTCGGCATGGCGCAGGCTGCCTGCCTGCGCGGCCACGGTCCAAGCCTCCTCTTGCATGAGCCGGCGCAAGGCCTGGATCTCCTCGCCATGGATGGCCTTGCCGGCCAGCACCATCTTGAAGCCGTTGTAATCCTTGGGGTTGTGGCTGCCCGTGACCTGGATGCCGCTGCGGCACAGCGTGCTGGCGGCAAAGTACAGCATGGGCGTGGTGACCGCACCGATGTCGATGACATCCACCCCGGTGCTGCGCAGGCCACGGATGAGCGCGGCGCTCAGCTGGGGGCCGCTGAGCCGGCCATCGCGGCCCACGGCCACCACCTGCTCGCCTTGCTGCAGGGCCGTGGTGCCAAAGGCGCGGCCCAGGGCCTCGGCCACGTCGTCGGTGAGCGTGGACGGGACCACGCCGCGGATGTCGTAGGCCTTGAAGATGGACGGGGAAGCGTGCATGAGTGGAGGTGGCC
The DNA here is from genome assembly GCA_027486255.1 of Comamonadaceae bacterium. GTDB lineage: Bacteria > Pseudomonadota > Gammaproteobacteria > Burkholderiales > Burkholderiaceae_C > Polaromonas. The sequence continues at coordinate 12,372 of JAIXPL010000011.1, read as the reverse complement.
AGAAAGGGTGGGCCTCGCGCTGCGAGGAATCCTTGCCGGTTGAGCAAGGTGCCAGTCGAGATGGATTTTAGGTGCCGCACCCGGGCACGCCGCAGCTGATCATGGGGCGGCATGCGCACAGGCCGGTCGTATGATGGTTTTCGTTTTTCTACCCCTGGCTTGCCCGCCCCATGCCCTACCCCACCGACCTGGTCCAGACCGACTGCATGAGCCCGCTCGGGCGCTTGCACCTGGCGGCCAGCGGCCGGGGCCTGGCTGGGCTGTGGTTCGAAGACCAGGCGCACCGTCCGGCTGCGCTCTCGGGCCCCGGCGCCTGGCCGCAAGAGCCCGAGCTGCCCCTGTTCCAGGCCGCACGCGTGCAATTGAAGGCCTACTTTGAGAGGCGCCTCCATAACTTCGACCTGCCCCTGGATCTGAGCAGCGGTACGGCCTTCCAGCAGGCGGTGTGGCGACGGCTGCAGGACATCGGCCCTGGCCAGCACATCAGCTATGGCGAGCTGGCACGGCAGCTGGGTCGGCCGCAGGCCGCGCGCGCCGTCGGCGCGGCCGTGGGGCGCAACCCCTTGAGCATCGTGCTGCCCTGCCACCGCGTGCTGGGCCAGGGTGGACAACTCACGGGCTACGCCGGCGGCCTGCCACGCAAGACCGCCCTGCTCGCGCTCGAGCAGCCCCAGCGGTGAAGCGCCCGGCCCCTGCTGATGCCGCCGGCCTGCCCGCCTTCTGGGTGCGGGACTTCATCACCCTGGCCGCCATCTGGGGCTCTTCCTTTTTGTTCATGCGGCTGGCTGTCGTGGACTTCGGCGCCCTGGCCACAGCCGGCATGCGGGTGGGCATCGCCGCCGCCTTTCTCTTGCCTGTGCTGCTGTGGCAAAAACAGATGCGGATGCTGCGCCAGCACTGGAAGCCGGTGATGCTGGTGGGCCTGTTGAGCTCGGCCATCCCGTTTGCGCTGTATGCCTTTGCGCTGCAGTCCATCAGCACGGGCCTGTCGGCCATCCTCAATGCGACCACGCCGCTGTTTGCGGCCGTGGTGGCCTGGCTGTGGCTGGGCGAGCGCCTCAACCACTGGCGCAGCATGGGCCTGGTCCTGGGCTTTGCAGGGGTGGTGTTACTGGCCTGGGACCAGGCGCGCCTGGCCAGCCACGGCGGCATGGAAATCTGGGCGGTGCTGGCCTGCCTGGGCGCCTGCATCAGCTACGCCCTGGCCAGCAGCTTCACACGCCTGCACCTGAGCCAGGTGCCCGCCCTGGTGACGGCCACGGGCAGCCAGATCGGCGCGGCCGTGGGCCTGGCCCTGCCCATGGCCTGGAGCTGGCCCGACCAGATGCCCTCGGCCCAGGCCTGGCTGGCGGTGGGGGCGGTCGGTGTGCTTTGCACCGGCGTGGCATACCTGCTCTTTTACCGCCTGATCGGCCAGGGCCATCCTTCACGCACCCTGTCGGTGACCTACCTGATCCCGCTGTTTGCGGTGGCCTATGGCCTGGTGTTGCTGGACGAGCATGTCACCCTGGCCATGGTGGCCGGCGGCGGGGTGATCCTGCTGGGCACTGCGCTGGCCACCGGCTTGCTGCAGCCGCCCCGCGCGCCCTGAAGGCTGGGGGCCGGGGTTTTCCCTGGCGCCCCTGCTCCAAAGGTGTTGAAAGGTCAACAATGCAACGGTGTTCACTGCCCCACCCCAGGCGGCCTGGGCCCCGACGCCAGACCGCCCTCCCACCCACGGCCTGATCCTCTCGGGCGGGGGAGCCCGCGCGGCCTACCAGGTGGGCGTGCTCTCAGAAGTGCTGGCGCTGCTGGCGCGGGCGGGCGTGCCCCGGGCCGGCTTGTTCCAGGTGATCAGCGGCACCTCGGCTGGTGCCATCAACGCGGCGGCGCTGGCCTGTGGTGCCGATGACCCGGACGCGGCCGTAGAAGAGCTGGTGCAGGTCTGGAGCGACTTTCAGGTTGATCAGGTCTACGAGTCCGACCTGCTGAGCATGCTGGGCTCGGGCGCCCGCTGGCTCTCGCTGTTCTCACTGGGTTGGTTGCTCTCGCAAAAACGCCTGCGCCCACGCTACCTGCTCAACAATGCCCCACTGAACCGGCTGCTGCAGGAGAAGGTGCGGCTCGAACGCCTGCCCGGCCTGCTGGCCCAGGGCCACCTGCGGGCGCTGGGCATCAGTGCCTTCAGCTACGGCCAGGGCGAGCACGTGACCTTTTACGAAAGTGCGCAGGCCATGGCGCCCTGGGTGCGCAACCAGCGCCTGGCCGAGCCTTGCCGCCTGACGCACGATCATCTGCTGGCCAGCGCCGCCATCCCCTTTGTGTTTCCGGCCGTGCCGCTGCACAGCATCACAGGGGCGAGCTACTTTGGCGATGGCTCGATGAGGCAGACCGCGCCGCTGTCGCCGGCCATTCACCTGGGCGCCGACCGCATCCTGGTGATCGGGGCCGGCCGCATGGTCGAGCCAGCGCAGGCCAGGCCGCAGGGCGCGGACTATCCGAGCCTGGCGCAAATAGCCGGGCACGCGCTCTCGAGCATTTTTCTGGACGCCATGGCGGTGGATGTGGAGCGGCTGCGGCGGATCAACCAGACCCTGCAGCTGATTGCGCCCGAGCAGCGCAGCCAGGCCCGGCTCCGGCCCATTGAACTCTTGCTGATCGCGCCCTCGCAGCGGCTGGACAGCCTGGCCGCCGAGCATGCCCACGAGGTGCCGCTGACGGTGCGGGGCCTGATGCGCACGCTGGGCGCTAAGCCCGGACAGGCCTCGGGCCACGCAGGCGCTTTGCTGAGCTACCTGCTGTTCGAAGCGCGCTACACACGCGCGCTGATCGAGCTGGGCCGGTGCGATGCGCGCGCGCAGGAGGCCGAGATCCTGGCCTTCTTCGCAGGAGCAGCCCCGGCCTCGGCACAGTCGGCTGGCGCTGAAGCCCAGCTGGCGCTCTGAAGCCACTTATTGGCCGGCCATGGTGGGCTAGGATCTCGGTTTTCCACCTCCCCTTATGACCATGGCCGCCACGCTCAAGATCGATTTCGTCTCCGACGTCACCTGCCCCTGGTGCGCCGTCGGCCTGCATGCCCTGCTCAAGGCCCTGGAGCGGGTGCAGCCGGACATCGAGGCGCAGCTGCACTTCCAGCCCTTTGAGCTCAACCCCCGCATGGAGCCGGGTGGCGAGGACGCCATCGAGCACCTGGCGCGCAAGTACGGCTCCACGCCGGCGCAGCTGGCCCAGGTGCGCAACTCCATCCGCCAACGCGGCGCCGAGGTGGGCTTTGAATTTCATCCGAACGGCCGAGCGCGCATTTACAACACGCGCGCGGCGCACCGCCTGCTGTACTGGGCAGGGGCTGAACATCCTGACAAGCAAATGGCCCTGAAGCTGGCCCTGCTGCGGGACTGCCACCGCGACCAGCAGGCCATGGAAGAGCCGGCCGTGCTGCGGCGTGCCGCCGAGGAAGCCGGGCTCGATGGCGAGGCCGCAGCCGAGGTGCTGGCCAGCGGCCGCTATGACGACGAGGTGTCCGAGGCCGAAGCCATGTACCAGTCGGCGGGCATCCATGCGGTGCCGGCCGTGGTGATCAACGACAGGCACCTGATCTCTGGCGGCCAGCCGGTGGAGGTGTTCGAGGCGGCGCTGAGACAGATTGCCGCGCAGCCCGCTTAAGGTTCAGGCTCAGATTCAGCTGTCGGCCGTGACCTTGGCCTCGCGGATCACGCGGGCCCACTTGGCCTGCTCGGTCTTGATGAACTCGGCAAAGCGCTCGGGTGTACCGCCACCGTCCTCGGCGCCGTATTGCTCGAGCTTCTCGATCACATCGGGCATGGCCATGACGGTGTTGATGTCCTCGTTCATGCGCCGGGCCATGGCCTGGGGCATCTTGCCGGGGCCCACCAGGCCGTACCAGGTGGTGGCATCGAAGCCAGGAAAGCCCGATTCGTCCATGGTGGGCACGTTGGGGTGGCCCTTGGCCCGCTTGGTGCGGGTCTGCGCGATGGCAATCGCGCGCCCACCCTTGACATGTGGCGTGGCCGAAGTCATGGTCTCAAAGCAGTAGTTGACCTGGCCACCAATCAAGTCGGTCAGGGCCGGGCCCGAACCCTTGTAGGGCACATGCAGGGCATTGACGCCTGCGCGCAGCTTGAACATCTCCAGCGCCAGGTGCTGGGCCGAACCGCCACCGGCAGAGGCAAAGCTGATCTTGCCGGGGTTGCGCCGGCACAGCTCGACCAGGTCCTTGACGGTCTTGGCCGGCTGCGCCTCGTTGCAGATCAAGAGATTGGGCGTGACGCCCACCAGGGCAATGGGCACGAAGTCGCGCTCGACCACGTAGCCGAGCCTGGGCACCAGGCTGGGCGCCAAGCCATGGCTGTTGATGTGCGCCATCAGCAGCGTGTTGCCATCGCCGGCTTGCTTGGCCACGAAGTCGGCCGCGATCACGCCCGCGGCGCCGGCCTTGTTGTCGATCACGATGGAGGTGTTCCACATGCCCGCGAGCTTTTGCCCCACCACGCGGGCCAGCGCGTCGGTGCCGCCACCCGGCGGGAAGCCCACCACGATGCGGATGGGCCCGCTGGGCAGGGTCTGCGCCTTGAGCATGGGCGAGGCGATCAGCGCCGCACCCGCGGCCGCGCCCCTGACAAAAGTTCTGCGTTGCATCATGTCTCCTCGGGGAAGGGTGGAAAAAAAGAAACGCTGCCCGGTGCCTGGGCTTCAGGCGGCCTTGCGCAGCGGCACAGCGGCCGGGTGGCTGGCAAAGTGGTCCATGGCGGCCTGCACACCCGAGCCGGCGAGCTTGACGCCGGCGAGCTTGAGGCCCATCTCGCAACCGGCCACAGCGGCCAGCAGCGTGAGGTCATTGGTGTCGCCCAGGTGGCCGATGCGGAACATCTTGCCCTTGATGCGACCCAGGCCCGTGCCGAGCGAACAGTCGAAGCGCTCGAGGATGATCTTGCGCACGGCATCGGCATCCACGCCCTCGGGCGTCATCACGCCGGTGAGGATGGGCGAGTACACCGACGGGTCGGCGCACTGAATCTGCAGACCCCAGGCGCGCACGGCCGCGCGCACGCCCTCGGCCCAGCGCTGGTGGCGGGCGAAGACCACGTCCAGACCGTGTGCCAGCAAGAGGTCGCAGGCTTCGCTCAGGGCATACAGCAGGTTGGTGTTGGGCGTGGTGGGCCAGTAGCCGGTCTTGTTCATCTCGATCATCTCGTCCCAGGCCCAGAAGGCCTTGGGCAGCGTGGCCTGTTTGCTGGCCGCGATGGCGCGGGCCGAGATCGCGTTCATGCCGATGCCCGGCGGCAGCATCAGGCCCTTTTGCGAGCCGCTGATGCTCACGTCCACGCCCCATTCGTCGTGCCGGTAGTCGGCCGCGCCCAGGCCGGAGATGGTGTCCACCAGCAGCAGCGCCGGGTGCTTGGCCGCGTCTATGGCCTTGCGCACGGCTGCGATGTTGCTGGTCACGCCCGTGGAGGTTTCGTTGTGCACCACGCACACGGCCTTGATGCGGTGCTGCGCATCGGCCTTCAGGCGTTCTTCGATCAGGTCGGCGCGCACGCCTTGGCGCCAGGCGTCGGGGCCGGGCGAGCTGATCACTTCGGTCTTCAGGCCCAGGCGCTCGGCCAGCTTGTTCCACAGGGCTGCGAAATGCCCGGTCTCGTACATCAGCACGTGGTCACCGGCACTCAAGGTGTTGACCAGGGCAGCCTCCCAGGCGCCCGTGCCCGAGGCCGGATAGATCATGACGGGCTGGCGGGTTTGGAAGACTTTCTGCATGTCGGCCAGCACCTTCAGGCCCATGCCGGCGAATTCGGGGCCGCGGTGGTCGATGGTGGGCAGGCTCATGGCCCGCAGCACACGGTCGGGCACGGGCGAGGGGCCGGGGATCTGCAGGAAGTGGCGGCCAGTGGGATGGAAATCGAGGGTCAGCATGCAAAAGGCTCCGGACAATGAATGATCGATTTTTTGCATACAAAATTCTTTTGTCAATCGGTCATTCCTGGTCTGTTAGAGCCACTTCTGAATTGACCCCCTTATTTTTTGCATACAAAATTTCGCCATGAGTGCCCATGTGATTCCCATTCCCCGCCCCACCCTGCACGAGCAGGTGGCCCAGCGCCTGCGCGAAATGCTGGTGGAAAGCCGCATCGCCCCCGGTGCCAAGCTCAATGAGCGCGAGCTCTGCGAGGTATTGCAGGTCTCGCGCACGCCCCTGCGCGAGGCCATCAAAATGCTGGCCGCTGAAGGCCTGGTGGAGCTGCTGCCCAACCGCGGCGCCGTGGCCATTGAACTGACCGAGGCCGACGTGCTGCACACCTTCGAGGTGATGGCTGGGCTGGAAGCGCAGTCGGGTGAATTGGCCGCGGCGCGCATCACCGAGGCGGAACTCGCCGAAATCCAGGCCATGCACTACGAAATGCTGGCGGCCTTCACGCGCCGGGACCTGCCGGCCTACTACCGGCTCAATTCAGCCATCCACGGCGCCATCAATGCAGCGGCCAAGAACCCCGTGCTCAGCGCCACCTACCGCCAGGTCAATGCGCGGCTGCAAGCGCTGCGCTTCAAGTCCAACCAGGATGGCGAAAAATGGAGCGCCGCCGTCAAGGAGCATGAAGCCATGGTCAGGGCGCTGGAGGCGCGCGATGGTGTGGCCATGCGTGCTGTGCTGCTGACCCACCTGGCCAACAAGCGCGACGTGGTGGTGGCGCAGCTGCGCAGCCGCCAGGCCGCGAGGGAAGGAGCCCAAGCATGAACGCGCCCCTGCCCCCGGAGCTGACCCGGCCCGAAGCGCCGAGCTACGAGCAGCTCGCACCCGTCACCAACGAAGTGGCCGCGCGCCTGGCCGAACGGCTGCACCGCCACACCCGGGGCGAGGTGCTTTTTTCGGCGGCCGACCGCGGCCGCTACGCCACCGATGCCTCCATCTACCAGGCCATGCCGGTGGGCGTGTTCGTGCCCCGCTGCAGCGAAGACGTGGCACTGGCCCTGGACATCTGCCGCGACTTGGGCGTGCCCCTCATAGCGCGGGGCGGCGGCACCAGCCAGTGCGGCCAGACCGTGGGCGCGGGCCTGGTGATCGACCACAGCAAGCATGTGCGCCAGCTCCTCAACGTAGACCCCGAGGCGCGCACGGCGGTGGTGGAGCCCGGCATCGTGCTGGACCACCTCAATGCCCAGCTCAAGAAACATGGTCTGTGGTACCCGGTGGATGTCTCCACCAGCGGGCAAGCGACCCTGGGCGGCATGGCGGGCAACAACTCCTGCGGCAGCCGCAGCATTGCCTACGGCAACATGGTGCACAACGTGCTCGGCGCCCAGGCCTGGACGTCTGATGGCGCGCTGCTCACGCTGGGCGACTACGCCAGCAGCAGCGGCGCGGCCCGCCAATTGGGCGATTTCGTCAAGTCGCTGGCCGACGAATTGCGCCCCGAGCTGCAAGCCCATTGGCCCAAGGTGCTGCGGCGCGTGGCTGGCTACAACCTGGACATCTTCCACAACCAGAACGAGCGGCCCTACACGGCCGATGGCTCGGTGAACCTGGCGCACCTGCTGGTGGGCAGCGAAGGCACGCTGGCGCTGACCAAGAACCTCACACTCAAGCTCAGCGAACTGCCGCGCGCCAAGGTGCTGGGGGTGGTGAACTTCCCAACCTTCTACGCGGCCATGGACGCGGCGCAGCACATCGTCAAGATTGGCGGGGGGCTGTCGGCGGTGGAACTGGTGGACCGCACCATGATCGAGCTCTCGCTCAAGAACCCGGCCTTCGCACCCACGGTGCGCACGGCCCTGCTGGGCGAGCCCGAAGCCATCTTGCTGGTGGAGTTCTCGGGCGCCTCCAAGGCCGAACTGCTGCCGCGCATGCGGCAGTTGGTGGAGCTCATGGGCGACCTGGGTCTGCCGAACTCGGTGGTCGAGATGGTCGACGATGCGCCACAGAAGAACCTGTGGGAGGTGCGCAAGGCGGGCTTGAACATCATGATGAGCCTCAAGGGCGACGGCAAACCGGTGAGCTTCATTGAAGACTGCGCCGTGCCCCTGCCCCACCTGGCTGAGTACACGTCGGCGCTCACCGAGGTGTTCAAAAAACACGGCAGCAAGGGCACCTGGTACGCCCATGCCTCCGTGGGCACCCTGCACGTGCGGCCTATCCTGGACATGCGCCGCGACGGCCCGGCCAAGATGCGCGCCATCGCCGAGGAAGCCTCGGCCTTGGTGCGAAAGTTCAAGGGCGCCTACAGCGGCGAGCACGGCGACGGCCTGTGCCGGGGCGAGTGGATCGAGTGGCAGTTCGGCCCCCGTATCACCGAAGCCTTTGCGCGCATCAAGTCGGCCATGGACCCGCTTGAGCTGCTGTGCCCCCAGCGCATGGTCAACCCGCCACGCATGGACGACACGCAGCTCATGCGCTTTGGCAAGGGCTACAAGGTGATCCCCATCCGCACTGCGCTGGACTGGCGCGCCTGGGACGTGCAGAACGACCCGGTGACCGAACTCACCAGCCCGCCCGGCACCGGCGGCGATCCGGCCCAGGGCCTGGCCAAGGCGGTGGAGATGTGCAACAACAACGGCCACTGCCGCAAGTTCGACGCAGGCACCATGTGCCCGAGCTACCGCGTCACGCGCGACGAGCAGCACCTCACGCGCGGACGGGCCAACACCCTGCGCCTGGCCCTCTCAGGCCAGCTCGAAGGCCAGGCCGCCGAAGAAGCCCTTACCAGCCAGGCGGTGCACGATGCGCTGGACCTGTGCGTGAGCTGCAAAGGCTGCAAGCGTGATTGCCCTACGGGCGTGGACATGGCGCGCATGAAGGTGGAAGTGCTTCACCACTACAAGGCCAGGCATGGCCACACCCTCAAGGACCGCCTGATCGCCCACCTGCCGGACTATGCCCACATTGCCAGCCGCTTTGCGGGGGTGCTGAATCTGCGCGACCGCGTGCCAGGCCTGGCCGCCCTGAGCGAAAAGCTGCTGGGCCTCTCGGCCCGGCGCAGCCTGCCGCAGTGGCAGCGCCAGACCGCCTTCAACACCACGCTGACAGGCGCCAGCCGCGAGGATGTGCTGGCTGCCAAGCGGCCGGTGGTGCTGTTTGTCGACACCTTCAACGGCACCTTTGAATCGGGCAATGTCCAGGCCGCCCTGCAGGTGCTGCAGGCCGCAGGCTACACTGTGCACATCGCCAGCAAAGCCCAGCCCGACGGCAAACACCTGTGCTGCGGCCGCACTTACTTAGCCGGCGGCATGGTCGAGCAGGCGCGGGCCAAGGGGGCCGAACTCGTCGAGGCCCTCCTACCCTTTGCCCGCCAGCAGATTCCCATCGTGGGCCTGGAGCCCTCCTGCCTGCTCACGCTGCGCGACGAGCTGCTGGTGATGGGTCTGGGCGATGCGGCGCAGACCGTGAGTGAGCACGCCCTGCTCTTTGAAGAGTTCCTTGCAGGCGAGGCCACCCAAGGACGCCTCCAGACGCTGGTGGACCAACTCCAGCCTACGGCGCAGCCCCTGCTGCTGCACGGTCACTGCCACCAGAAGGCCTTCGGCGCGGTCAGCCCCATTCTGGAAGTGCTGCGCCTGGTGCCCGGCGCCCAGCCCGAATTGATTGAGTCAAGCTGCTGCGGCATGGCCGGCAGCTTCGGCTACGAGGCCCGTCACTACGAGGTGTCCATGCAGATGGCTGAACTGAGCCTGCTGCCCGCCGTACGCGCCCAGCCCGGGGCCACAGTGATCGCAGACGGCACCAGCTGCCGCCACCAGATCCAGGACGGCGCACAGCGCCAGGCGATTCACGTGGCGCAGTTTCTGGCGCAGCAGCTGCGGGATTGAGGGACTGGAGAAATGAAAAAGCCCCGCAGTCCTTGGACTGCGGGGCTTTCTTGTTTCGACCCGATGCAGCCGCGCGTTTTTCCTAATCGCCGGAGAACACAAGATCAACCAGGGAACAGAAGTCCTGCCGCTCTTTCTGCTCATGTCGGCCGCCCGCGTACTCTACGCGCACGTCGAAGATGCATCCCTGGCTGGCTGGTGGTTTGAGCGTGAAATCTCGACCCGCCGACAGTACGTTTGTTCCCAGCAAATCAGATCCCCAAAGTCTGGAGTTCTGGGGTGAGACAAAGATTTTGAGGATGGTCTGACGTGACTGGTTTTTGAGAACCACCGTCGTATCGTTCCCAGCCTGACCCGGTGTTGCCCCACCGGGCGATGATCGGCCTGCCGCTGCCGCGGCCGGTTGACCGAGGCACTCGATCCTGTGCGTAAAACCCCGCATGACATCGGCAAGCTGAGCAGTGTCGAGTGCCGCGCCGCGCTCGACGGTGCGAAACGGGACATTGTTCTTCCCTAAAAAGTCCGAGAGCGCCTGAAGTGATACGGCAAAGTTAACGTTTTGCGGGATATCCCCCGTCGCGCGGGCCACTGCACTGGCATTGAGCTTACCGACGACCACACCAATGACCGAGCCAGCAGCGTCCGCCAAAGCCCCACCGCTGTTGCCGGGCTGAACCGGAACGCTGATCTGAATCTGGTTGGCTGTATCCCGCATACCGCGAAGACTGCTGACGGTGCCGGCCGTGAAGTTGCCACTGTCGCTGAGGAGTCCTGTCAAAGGAAATCCAAACGAATACGCCTGTTCGCCAAGACGGACACTGCCCAGCCTGCGGACGGGAGCCACGCCTCCCGCCAAGCCGGTGACGCGCAGGAGCGCGAGGTCTACCAATTCGTCCGAGTCGACCACTCGGGCAGCACGTCGACCATCCGGGGACACCACCTCTAAGCTTCGACAGCCAGCCACGACGTGCTGATTGGTCACAAGCAGTCCGGGCGCGACTGCAAAGCCTGTTCCCGTTGAGCTGGGCTGCCCCCTGCCACGGCTCTCCGCATCAACCCTTCGCTTTCTCTCAGCCTCAAGTTGAGCCTCTAGTTCGCGCTGCCGACTCCGGGCCGCCTCAGCTTCTGCCGCCAGGCGCTCTCGCTCGGCTCTGCCGGGGTCTGCGGGGGGACCGGCAGACTGCGAAGGGACACCAAAAGGAAAGCGGCTTCTGTCCAAGGCCAATGACTGGGTCAGATTCCCGTCGGTCCAGATCCCTGATCGATTGATGGTTCCATCGGGACGGTACTGAATCCCCTGACCGCTGCGCTTATCGTCCCTCCACTCACCAACGTACTTCTCGCCATTGGCCCACGTGTAAGTCCCCTGACCGTTACGCTTGTGGTCCCTCCACTCACCAACATACATCGCACCATCGGTCCACGTGTAAGTCCCCTGACCGTTATGCCTGTCGTCTCTCCACTCACCAATGTACTTATTACCACTGGACGATGTGAACGTGCCTTGGCCGTGCTTCAGGCCATCCTTTTCTTCTCCGGCATAGATTGCCCCATCCGCAAAAGTCCGAGTGCCACGGCCGTTTGGTTTGTCATCCCGGAACTCGCCGACGTACCTCTGATTGCCGAAGTTGGCCGAGCCAAAGCAGTTGTGCTTGTACCCAGTCGCCGGGCAAGCTGGAAGCGATGTCGACTCTGCAATGGCCGAGGGCGACATTTGAGTCGCGGCCGCTGGTGACAGTCCGTCAAATGGGAAGCGGCTTCTGTCAATGGCAAAAGACCGAGTCAGATTTCCATCGACCCACTCGCCGGACTGTTTGATGCTTCCGTCCGCGCCGTAATAGATACCCTGGCCAGCTCGCTTGTGGTCTCTGTATTCGCCAACGTACCGATCGCCATCCGCCCAAAAAAAAGCGCCCTGGCCGTTGTAGTTGCCATTTCGGAACTCGCCCACATAACGGTTGCCGCTAGAAAAGGTAAGAGTCCCTTGACCGCTCCGATTGTTGTTTCTCCACTCGCCAACGTACCGGTTGCCGTCGGGATAGCTATACGACCCGAAGCAGTTGTTCCAGTGAAGGCTCGGATTGCTCGGACATGGCGGCAACTGAGACTGCGCAGAAGCCAGCATGGGCAGCAGGATCAGCAGGACGCGGAAAAAACCTTTCATCAACAGAGTTTACATTTCACCCGCCAAATTGGTGATCACCCCCCGTTTGCGCAGATCGGGGGTGAGCTGCGAGGCGTGGGTCCGATCAGCTGGTTTCGGGAGAGGGAGAAACGAAAAACGCGCCCGAAGGCGCGTTTTTGCGTGCTATGTGGCGGAGTGGACGGGGCTCGAACCCGCGACCCCCGGCGTGACAGGCCGGTATTCTAACCAACTGAACTACCACTCCTGGTAGCGGCGGCGTTTGCTCTTTCGAGCCAAGTCACCGGTCTTGCGACCGACTGCCACCGACTTGTGCCTGCCATCACGTGGGTGATGAAACTTGGCGACCCTACGGGGATTCGAACCCCGGTACTCACCGTGAAAGGGTGATGTCCTAGGCCTCTAGACGATAGGGTCAAAACCTTGGACGCTTG
>JAIXPL010000038.1 GCA_027486255.1 Comamonadaceae bacterium | reverse complement strand
GACAAATTGGTGAAAAAACCAGGCCGCTCGGCTTCCATGTGAGCGGCCCACTGCCGGTTGTGTGCGAGCAAATGGCGCAGGGGCATGGCCAGTCCTTGTGTTGCGCGTCAGGGCGATCAGGCGCCGGCGGTTTCAGAAAACAGCTCTCGGCCGATCAGCATACGGCGAATCTCGCTGGTGCCCGCGCCAATTTCGTAGAGCTTGGCATCGCGCCACAAGCGGCCAAGCGGGTAGTCATTGATGTAACCGTTGCCACCGAAAATCTGCACGCCCTCGCCGGCCATCCAGGTGGCCTTTTCAGCGCACCACAAAATCACCGAGGCGCAGTCCTTGCGCACCCGCCGCACATGCTCGCTGCCCAGCAGGTCGAGGTTCTTGCCGACGGTGTAGCAAAACGAGCGCCCTGCCTGCAGCACCGTGTACATGTCGGCCACCTTGCCCTGGATGAGCTGGAACTCGCCGATGCTCTGGCCGAACTGCTTGCGGTCGTGAATGTAGGGCACGACGTTGTCCATCACCGCTTGCATGATGCCGATCGGGCCGGCAGCGAGCACGGCCCGCTCGTAATCGAGGCCGCTCATCAGCACGCGAGCACCGTTGTTCAAGCCGCCCAGAATGTGGTCGGCCGGCACCTCGACGTTGTGAAACACCAGCTCGCCGGTGTGGCTGCCGCGCATGCCCAGCTTGTCGAGCTTCTGCGCCACGGAAAAGCCCTTCATGCCCTTCTCGATGAGGAAGGCGGTGACACCGCGCGCGCCCATCTCGGGTTCGGTCTTGGCGTAGACCACCAGGGTGTCGGCATCGGGGCCGTTGGTGATCCACATCTTGGAGCCGTTGAGCAGGTAGTAGCCGCCCTTGTCCTCGGCCCGGAGCTTCATGGAAATCACATCAGAGCCCGCGCCGGGCTCGCTCATGGCCAAGGCGCCCACGTGTTCGCCGGACATCAGGCGTGGCAAGTACTTGCGGCGCTGCTCGTCGGTGCCGTTGCGCTTGATCTGGTTGACGCAGAGGTTGGAGTGCGCGCCGTAGGACAAACCGACCGAGGCGCTGGCGCGGCTGATTTCTTCCATGGCCACCATGTGAGCCAGATAGCCCATGCCGGTGCCACCCATGTCCTCGGGCACGGTGATGCCCAGCAGACCCAGATCGCCCATCTTGGTCCAGAGGTCCATGGGGAACTGGTCGGTGGCGTCGATCTGGGCTGCGCGCGGGGCGATCTCGATGTGCGCAAATTCACGCACCGCGTCGCGCAGCGCGTCGATGTCGTCGCCCAGCTGAAAGTTGAGTCCGGGGAGGTTCATGGGGGAAGCCTTTCGGGGGTTCTTGTCTTAATCAGTTGGGGACAGAGCAAATTTGCTTCGCAAATCTTGGTCTGACTCCACAAGGGTCTCAATCAGTTGGGGACAGAGCAAATTGGCTTCGCAAATCTTGGTCTGACTCCACAAGGGTCTCAATCAGTTGGGGACAGAGCAAATTTGCTTCGCAAATCTTGGTCTGTCCCACAAGGTTTTAGTAAGTCTTTGGCACGGCCATCAAGGTCTGCTGCATGGTGGCGCACAAGCTGGTCTTGCCGTCCTGCACGTGCAGCACCTCGGCGGTGGTGACGATCAGGCGCCGGCCCGCCTTGAGGACCTTGCCCGTGGCGCGCAGTTCACCGCCCTGGAAGGCTGCCAGGAAATTGATCTTGTATTCCACGGTGGTCACCTCCATGCCCTCAGGCGCCTGGGTCAGGCCCGCGTAGCCGGCGGCAATGTCGGCCAAGGCGCCCATGGCGCCGCCGTGAAAGCCGCCCTGCTGCTGCGCGACGCGCTCGGAAAAGGGCAGTGCGATCTCGCACAGGCCCGCCTCCACGCGCAGCAGGCGTGCATCGAGGTGGCGCATCATGCCCTGGCGCTGGAAGCTGGCATCGACGCGGTCGTAGAGCGCCGCGGCGGCGGCGTCGTGGGGAGCATTCATGGGCGGAGGTCCTGTCAGTGAAATAGGTGGGGCCGCGTTCAGCTGGCCTTGCGGGCGGCGCCGCGGCCTTCGGCCTTGTTGAGCAGGGCGCGGGCTTCCTTCTCATGCGCTTTGATCTCTTCGAGGTTGGCCTGCAGGTCGGCCATCTGTTCTTCGATCTGGCGCTTGTGACCCTCGAGGATGAACAGGAACTTCTTGAGCTGCGGCACGGTGTCGCGCGGGCTCTCGTAGGTGTCGATGATCTCCTTGGCCTCGGTCAGGCTCAGGCCCAGGCGCTTGGCGCGCAGCGTGAGTTTGAGGCGGGTGCGGTCGCGGGCGCTGTAGATGCGGTTGCGTCCGCCCGGCCCTTCGCGCTGGGGCTGCAGCAGGCCCATGTCCTCGTAAAAGCGCATGGCCCGCGTGGTGAGGTCGAACTCCCGGGCAAGGTCACTGATGGTGTAGGTCGTGGTGGCCATGGGCAGATGGGGCGAGAGGACGGAGCCGGTCGGCTGGCCAGGCGACGACAGGGTTGGGCCCCAGCGATGCCTACAATCGACCGATTGACGTTGACGTAAACGTCAATAACTCTCCGAAATATAGCGCACTTCCCCGCCAAGCCCACCCCATGAATCCACTTGAACAGGCGCTGAACTACCCCCTGGGCACGCAGGTGCCACAGGAAGGCCGCAGCCTGGAAGTGGCACCCGGCGTGCGCTGGCTGCGCATGGCCCTGCCCTTTGCGCTGGACCACATCAATCTCTGGCTGCTGCGCGACACGCTGGACGGGCGCGAAGGCTGGACCGTGGTCGACTGCTGCGTCGACCGGCCCGAGGCCCGTGCACAGTGGGAGGCGGTGATCGCCCAGGAACTGCAGGGCCTGCCCGTGCTGCGCGTGTTGTCCACGCACATGCACCCGGACCACCTGGGTCTGGCGCACTGGCTGTGCGCGCGCTTTGAGGCGCCGCTGTGGATCAGCCTGGGCGACTACCAGACCGCCCGGCTGGCCGTGGCCCAGCAGGACTCCTTCGGCGGCGCGGCCACGGCCGGCTTCTTCGCGCTGCATGGTGTGCAGGACCGCGCGGTGCTCGACGAGGTGCAGGCCCGCAGCAGCTACTACGCCAGCATGGTGCCGGCCGTGCCCCAGCAGTACACGCGCCTGCTCGATGCGCAGGTACTGCACATTGGCGGGCGCCGCTGGCGCTGCATCTCGGGCCACGGACATTCGCCCGAGCACATGGCGCTGTTCTGCGATGAGCCCGGGCTGGGCGCGCCGGTGCTCATCAGCGGCGACATGGTGCTGCCGCGCATCTCCACCAACATCAGCGTCTACCAGATGGAGCCCGAGGGCAACCCGCTGCAGCTCTTTCTGGATTCCCTGGCCAAGTTCAACCCGCTGCCCGCGCACAGCCTGGTGCTGCCCTCGCACGGGCGGCCTTTCCTGGGGCTGCACGAGCGCATCGGGCAACTGCGCCAGCACCACGCCGAGCGGCTGGAAGAGGTGGCGCAGGCCTGCCGCGCCCAGCCCTGCAGCGCCGCCGACATCCTGCCGCTGATGTTCAAGCGGGCGCTGGATGTGCACCAGACCACCTTTGCCGTGGGCGAGGCGCTGGCGCACCTGCATCTCCTGTGGCATGAAGGGCGGCTAAAGCGCCAGTGCGGCGCCGATGGGGTGATGCGCTTTACGGCTGCCTGAGGGTGAGGCTTGGCCCTCACCAACTGGGAATGGGCAGGTCCTTGAGCTGGCCGCGCAGCTCGGCGTAGTTGGGCACCACGGCGCCCACGGTGTCCCAGAAGCGGGGGCTGTGGTCCATCACGCGCAGGTGGCTGAGCTCGTGCACCACCACGTAGTCGATCACGTCCTGCCCGAAATGGATCAGCCTCCAGTGCAGGCGGATGGAGCCGTCGGACTTGGCGCTGCCCCAGCGCGTGGCGGCGCTGCTGAGCGCGAGGCGACTCCAACGCACGCCCAGCTGCGGCGCAAAGTGGTCCAGGCGCTGTGCAAACAGCGGTTTGGCCTGGCGCATCAGCCAGGCCTGGGCGGCATCGCGGATCTGCTCGGGGGCCGCTTGCCTGGGCAGACCCAAGAGCAAACGCTCCTGGCCCGGCTCGCCGACCAGCTGCGAGCCCGCGCCGCTGAAATGGTGGCCGGGGTCCAGCACCAAGGTGAGCGGGCGCCCCAGGTAGGGCAGCTGCGCGCCGTCGCGCCAATCGATGCGGGTGGCCTCGATGCGGCCCTGGCGCTCGCGGGTCTCCTGCAGCTTACGCAGGATCCAGTCGCTTTTCTCCTGCACCGCACGGTCCACCTCATACAGCGGCACCCACTTGGGCGCACTCACGGCCAGGCCCTCGGCCCCCACGGAAAAGCCAATGGTGCGGCGCTTGCCGCGGCGAAAGGCGTAGGCCACATGCACGCCGCAGAGCATGAGCTCGCGCGTAGCCTCGGGATGCCGGTAGCTCACCGGAGTGAGCACCTGCGCCAGCGTGGCGGCAGCTTCGGCGGGCCCAGGCTGGGTCGGCGAAGGGGCCGGGGTGTCGTGGGTGAACAGGTCCAGTGTGAACTGAAGCAGGCCGCGCATGCAGGGCAGTGTAGGGCAGGCTGCGGGGCGATTGAAGCGGTGTTGGAGCCGTGTTGGAGCCTGTGGCGCTGGCTCAGGAGAAGGCGAGGGCTCAGGTGGAGGGGCGCTCGGCCGCGTAGGCCTCGGGGTCTAGGCGTCGCATCTCGGCCTCGATCCAGGCCTCCACCTCGGCCATGAGTTCGTCGGGGCGCCGACCCGCGCTGGGAATGGCCGGGCCGATGGAGACGTCAACCACGCCCGGGTGCTTGATGAGCGCCTTGCGCGGCCAGCACTTGGCCGAGCTCACGGCCACGGGGATGACCGGCGCACCGGTCTCGATGGCCAGGCGCGTACCGCCCGACTTGTAAGTGCCCTTCTGACCGCGGGCTATGCGCGTGCCTTCGGGGAACATGATGACCCACACGCCCTGGCCCATGAGGCGGCGGCCCTGCTGCACCACCTTGTTGAAGGCCTCGCTGCGGCGGCTGCGGTCGATGTGGATCATGTCCATGCGGGCCATGGCCCAGCCGAAAAAAGGCACGTAGAGCAGCTCCTTCTTGAACACATAGGCCAGCGGATGCGGCATCAGCGTGGGCATGAGAAAGGTCTCGAAGGTGCTCTGGTGCTTGAGCAGCAAGATGGCGGCGCTGGTCTGCCCGGTGGGCAGGTTCTCCCAGCCGGTGACGCGCGTACGGATGCCCAGCAGCCAGCGCGCACCGCCCACCGCCACGCGCAGCCAGCCGGCGCACATCCAGTAGATTTGCGTGCTGCTCAGAAACAGGGAGCACACCAGCACGGCCAGCGCCCAGGGCACCACGGTGATGCCCATGAAAAGCAGGTGCAGCAGGGATCGGATCAGGGCCATGGACAAGTCAGGCGGTGGCGGGGCGATGGGTGCCGCGCGCAATCAGATGGTCGGCAAAGGCGGCGAGGTCGGCATGCACCTGGGTGCCCTCGGGCAGGCCCTGGCGGGCCACCTCGGGGGCCAGACCCGCCGACTTGCCGGTGAGCACCAGGTGAGGCTCGCAACCGGCGGCGCTGCCGGCCTCCAGGTCGCGCCGCGTGTCGCCTGCGGTGGGTACGCCCTTGAGCGAAACACCAAAGCGCGCGCCAATCTGCTCGAAGAGGCCAGGCAGCGGTTTGCGGCAGCCGCAGGCGTCCTCGGGGGTGTGCGGGCAGTAGAAGATGGCATCAATGCGGCCGCCAACAGCCGCCAGGCGCTTGTGCAGCTTCTCGTGCATGGCGTTGAGCGAGGCCACATCAAACAGGCCCCGGCCCAGGCCGGACTGGTTGGAGGCGATCACCACATGCCAGCCCGCGTGGTTCAGGCGCGCAATGGCCTCCAGCGCGCCGGGCAGCGGCTCCCACTCCTCGGGCGACTTCACGTAGTCGTCGCGGTCGTGGTTGATGGTGCCGTCCCGGTCCAGGATGACGAGCTTAGGGTTGCGTTCAATCATGGTGCATGGTGTGGCCGGCCGCCGGGCCGCCCCGAGGCCGGCCAGCCCCCTCGGGGGAGCGCGACGACACGAGGTGCGGAGCGTGGGGGCGCATCTGTTTCAAGCGGCCAGGCGCGAGAGGTCGGCCACGCGGTTCATGGCCACGTGCAAGGACTTCAGCAAGCCCTGGCGATTCAGACGCAGATCCATCTCCTCGGCGTTGACCATGACGTCGTCAAAGAAGGCATCGACCGGGCCGCGCAGCGCCGCCAGGGTCTTCAGACTCGCCGCATGATCGCCCGCCTCGAACTGCGCCAGCGACTGGGGCGCCAGCTTGAGCATGGCGGCATGCAGGGCTTTTTCAGCGTCTTCCTTAAGGAGCGCGGGGTTGACGTGGGCGTCGACCTCACCGGCTTTCTTCAAGATGTTGCTGATGCGCTTGTTGGCGGCGGCCAGGGCCTGGCTTTCGGGGAGAGCTGCGAAGGCGCGTACGGCCTCCAAGCGCTGAGCCACGTCCGCGAAGCGCTGCGGCTTGAGCGCCAGCACAGCATCGACTTCCTGGGCGCTGTAGCCCTGCTCGCGCAAGCTGCCGGCCAGGCGGTCGTAAATAAAGTCGGCCAGCGCAGTGCTGGGGTCGGTGATCTTGTCGCCGAAGGACGGCACCGCCGCCTGCAGCAGGGCCTGCAGCGGCAGGGGCAGCGCCTTCTCGGTGAGCATGCGCATCACGCCCAGGGCATGGCGGCGCAGGGCAAACGGATCCTTGTCGCCCGAGGGCAGGTTGCCAATGCCGAACATGCCCACCAGGGTTTCGAGCTTGTCGGCCAGGGCCACCACCACGCCCACCGTATTGCGGGGCAGTTGGTCGCCGGCAAAGCGCGGCTTGTAGTGGTCTTCGATGGCCTCGGCCATCTCAGCGGACAGGCCATCGTGGCGGGCGTAGTAGCCGCCCATGATGCCCTGCAGTTCGGGGAACTCACCGACCATGTCGGTGAGCAGGTCGGTCTTGGCCAGGCGCGCGGCCTGCTCGGCCTGCTGCGCCAGCGCATCGCCACCGAGCTGCTGGCCGATGGCGCTGGCAATGGCGCAGACGCGGGCCATGCGCTCGCCCTGGGTGCCCAGCTTGTTGTGATAGACCACCTTCGAGAGGCCTTCGACGCGCGACTCCAGCGTCTTCTTGCGGTCCTGGTCGAAGAAGAACTTGGCGTCGGCCAGTCGCGGGCGCACCACGCGCTCATTGCCTTGAATCACGGCCGAGGCATCGTCTGGCCTGATGTTGCTCACCACCAGGAAGCGGTCGGTCAAGCGGCCTTGCGCATCGAGCAGCGGGAAGTACTTCTGGTTGGCCTTCATCGTGAGGATGAGGCACTCCTGCGGCACGTTGAGGAACTGTTTTTCGAACTCGCACACCAGCACATTCGGGCGCTCGACCAGCGCGGTGACCTCGTCGAGCAGCGCGTCGTCCTCGATCGGGCGCACGCCCCCGCCCAGCTTGGCGGCGGCCGCCTGGAGCTGGCGCACGATCTCGGCGCGGCGCTCGGCAAAGCTGGCAATCACCGCGCCCTCTTGGGCCAGTTGCTGCGCATAGCTGTCGGCATCGCGAAGGCTGATCACGGGCTGCTGCGCCTCAAAACGGTGGCCTTGCGTGCTGCGGCCTGCCACGAGGCCCAGGGCCTTGACAGGCACCACCTCAGCGCCGTGCAGCGCCACCAGGCGGTGGGCCGGGCGCACGAAGTTCACGCTGCTCCAGCCGGGCAGCTCGCAGTCGGTCTCCAGCTGGTACTGCATCACCTTAGGGATAGGCAGCTTGGCCAGGGCCTCATCGAGTGCCTTCTGCAGGCCGGCCTGCAGGCCCACACCCCGGGCGATGCTGTCGTAAAAAAGTGCCTCGGCCTTGCCGTCAGGCTGGCGCTTCAGGCGCGCCACCTCAGCGGCTGGGTCGTTCACGCCCAGGGCCTGCAGCTTCTTGAGCAGGGCCGGCGTGGCCTGGCCCTGCGCGTCCAGGCCCACCGCCACAGGCATGAGCTTTTGCAGCATCGGCTGGTCGGGCGCCTGCGCGAGCACCGCGCTCACGTGTGCAGCCAGACGGCGCGGGGAGGCGAAAGCCGTGACGGCCGCATCGCTGGCTGCCAGCCCCTGGGCCTTGAGTTGCTCGGCCAGGGTCGCGGCAAAAGATTCGCCGAGTTTCTTGAGCGCCTTGGGCGGCAGCTCTTCGACAAACAGTTCGACAAGAAGCTTGTTCATGCTCATGGTCTCAAGCCGCCTTCTTGGGCATCTGCGCCACCCACTCGCGCGGCGCCATGGGAAAGCCCAGGCGCTCGCGGCTGTCGTAATAACTCTGGGCCACGCTGCGCGCGAGGTTGCGGATGCGGCCGATGTAGGCCGCCCGCTCGGTCACGCTGATGGCGCCACGCGCGTCCAGCAGGTTGAAGCTGTGCGCGGCCTTGAGCACCTGCTCGTAGGCGGGCAGCGCGAGCTGCTGGTCCATGAGGTGCTTGGCCTGTTTTTCGTAGGCGCCGAAGGCGGTGAAGAGGAACTCGGCATCCGAATGCTCGAAGTTGTAGGTGGACTGCTCCACCTCG